>JACQVC010000541.1 GCA_016209995.1 Gemmatimonadota bacterium | reverse complement strand
TGCTTACGGACATCCTGGGGCTGGAGGACGCGCTGGGCGACATGGATTTCAAGGTGGCGGGCACGAGCAAAGGCGTGACCTCGATCCAGATGGACATCAAGCTCTCTGACGGCCTGGAGGCAGCGGTCTTGCACGATGCGCTCATGCGGGCGAGAAACGCCCGCCTGCGTATTCTGGAAGTAATGGGCCAGACGCTCTCCGAGCCGAGGAGCGAGCTGTCCCCGTATGCCCCGCGCATCATCACGCTGCAGATCAACCCCGAGAAGATCGGTGAGGTGATCGGTCCCAAGGGGAAGACGATTCGCGGCATTCAAGACGAAACGGGCGCCAAGATCGACATCGAGGATTCGGGTGTGGTGACCATCGCGGCGCTAGCCGGGGAAGCCGGGATGCGCGCTCGCGAGATGATCGAGGCCATCGTACAGGAGCCGGAAGTGGGGCGCATCTACGAGGGCGTGGTCAAGAACACCACCAGCTTTGGAGCGTTCATCGAGATCCTCCCTGGGGTGGAGGGGTTGTGCCACATCTCCGAGCTGGAGAACGGCCGAGTGGAAAAGACGGAAGATGTGGTCAAGAAGGGCGACGTGGTGAAGGTGAAGCTGCTGTCCATTGACGAGAAGGGGCGGCTGCGTCTGTCGCGGCGCGCGGCTTTGTGAGGCGGAAAGATTTCAGGCGACGCCGCGGGCACGGGTCACATCCTGTGCCCGTTTTTTTCGCGAGTCCTGCGCTCCCGGGGTCGGTGGCCGCGCACGGGATCGTGGCGGATGGCGAGTACGTCGAGAGCCGGCTCGCGAACGGCGTCGTCGTCCTGACCGAGACCATCCCCAGCGTTCGCTCGGTTGCCGTCGGCGTATGGGTGCGTCACGGTACCGCCCATGAAGATGCGGCCGAGATGGGCGTGAGCCACCTGCTGGAGCACATGGTTTTCAAGGGCACTGAGCGCCGGAGCGCCCGCGAGATCGCGCTTGCGTTGGAAAGCCTGGGCGGCTCGCTGGATGCCTACACCAGCCGCGAGCACACGAGCTACGAGGCCAGAGTGTTGGACGAACACCTCCCTATGGCCCTCGATGTGCTGGCGGATCTGGTCTTGTCACCCGTGCTGCGAGATGGGGATCTCGAGCGCGAGCGCGAAGTCGTGCTCGAAGAGATCTCGACGGTCGAGGACACGCCCGATGACCTGGTGTTCGAGTTGCACGCGGACACGTTGTGGCCCGCGCATCCGTACGGATACTCCATTCTGGGGACGCGAGCGACCGTGGCTGCGCTGAGTAGCGAAAGCCTGCGGGCTCTTCACGCCAGCGCGTATGGCGGCCGCAACCTCATTGTGGCCGCCGCAGGGCACCTCGCTCACGAGGTCGTGGTGGATGAGGTCGCTCGCTTGTTCGGCCGGATTCCGGCTGGCTGCCAGCGTCGCGTCGTTCCGCCGCCTCGCCCCCACGTCGCGGGCGATCAGCGCGTGGCGCGTGACAGTGCGCAGACGCACATCGTGTTCGGAACGGTGACCCCCGGTCACTCCGATCCGCGACGCTACCCTCTCGTGCTGCTCGCGGCGGCCTTCGGAGGTGGCATGAGCTCGCGGCTCTTCCAGCGCGTTCGTGAAGATCTGGGGTTGGCCTATTCCGTTTACTCCTTCCAATCGTTCTACGAGCTGGCCGGCGTCACGGGAGTATACGTGGGCACACGCCCCGAGTGGGCGGACCGGGCGGTCGCCGTGATTCGCAGAGAATACGAGACGCTCGCCACGCGCGGGCTCGGCTCCGAGGAGCTCGAGCAGACGAAGGGCCAGGTGAAGGGTCAGATCATGCTCTCGCTCGAGTCCACGGGCGCGCGCGTCAACCGACTGGCGAGCTTCGCGCTCTTCGGCGAGCCGTTCCTGACGCTCGACGAGCTGTTGGCTCGTGTCGATGCGGTCACGAACGAGCAGATCGCGGAGGTAGCCGGCGAATTCTTCCGGCCCGACGATCAACTCGTGCTCAGGCTGGGACCGCGCGCCGCGGGGGGAGCGGCAGAAGCATGATCATCGGGGTGCCGACCGAGCTCAAGACAGACGAGTACCGGGTGTCGCTGGTACCGTCCGGGGCGGAAATGCTGACGAGCGCGGGTCACAGCGTCCTGGTCGAATCGCGCGCGGGAGAGGGAAGCGGCTTCCCAGACGAGCTCTACCGCGAGGCGGGCGCCGAGATCACGGCGCAGGCGGCCGAGATCTGGGCGCGCGCGGACATGGTCCTGAAGGTGAAGGAGCCCGTGGAGCGAGAGTGGCCGCAACTTCGCGGCGCACAGGTCGTCTTCACCTACTTCCACTTTGCCGCATCCGAGGCCCTGACCCGAGCCGTCAGGGGTTCCGGGTGTGTGGCCGTCGCGTACGAAACGGTCGAGCTCGATAACGGCGAGCTTCCGCTGCTGACGCCGATGAGCGAGGTGGCAGGGCGCATGGCTGTGCAGGAAGGGGCTCGGTATCTCGAGAGGCCCAGCGGCGGTCGGGGCATGCTCCTGGGAGGCGTGCCCGGCGTGCCGCCCGCCGACGTCGTGATCCTGGGCGGCGGCGTCGCGGGCACGCATGCCGCGAAGATGGCGGCTGGATTGGGCGCGCACGTGACGATCCTGGACATCTCGCTGCACAGGCTGCGATACCTGGCGGACGTCATGCCAGCCAACGTGGAGCTTGTCTATTCGACGCGGCACGACATCCAGCGGGAGATCGAACGAGCCGACCTCGTGATCGGTGCGGTCCTGGTCACGGGTAAGAAGGCGCCCATTCTCATTCGGCGTGAAGATCTCAAGCGTATGAAGCCGGGCTCCGTCATCGTGGATGTGGCGGTCGATCAAGGGGGATGCGTGGAAAGCATACGGCCCACGACACACGAGGACCCCACGTTCGTGGTCGACGGAGTGGTCCACTATGGGGTGGCGAACATCCCCGGCGCCGTGCCTCGCACGAGCACATTGGCGCTGACGAATGCCACACTGCCGTACGCGGTCGCTCTGGCGAACGCCGGGTGGCGCGCTGCGTGCCTCCGGGATCGGGCGCTCCGCCGAGGGGTGAACATGGTGGACGGAGCCATTACGTACGCGGGCGTCGCTGAGGCGTTCGGATTCGAGTACCGGCCGGTGGAAGAGTTTCTGGTGGAAGAGCCTCACTCGCTGACCCGCTAGCGAAGCATGTCCGTGACCACGGAGCATCGGGAAGTATTGGTGCGCTTTCAGCGGTTGGAGGAGGCCCGGGACCTACCGCTGCCGGCACGGGCTAGCGCGCACGCGGCGGGGTATGATGTGCGTTCGTGCGAAGCGGACTTCGAGCTGCAGCCGGGCGAGATTCGCCTCGTGCGGACGGGACTGGTCATGGAGCTGCCCCCGGGGATCGAGTGTCAGGTTCGCCCACGCTCAGGACTCGCCCTGAAGCACGGAATCACCCTGCCCAACTCGCCCGGAACGATCGACCCCGACTACCGCGGTGAACTGAAGGTGATCCTGCAGAATTCGGGCAGAACCGCGGTGAGGATCCGACGGGGCGAACGCATAGCGCAAATCGTGTTCGCCCGCTTCGAGACACCCCGGGTCGTCGAAGCGACGGCGCTTTCGGACACGGCGCGCGGGGACGGGGGATGGAGAT
>JACQVC010000540.1 GCA_016209995.1 Gemmatimonadota bacterium | reverse complement strand
GTTTCTCATGGCGAAGGCCGTGGCCGCGGGCGAGGGGCTGGACCGGAGAGGGTATCGCCTGGTCATGAACGCCGGCCCCGACGCAGGCCAATCTGTGGATCACGTACACGTGCATCTCCTGGGCGGCCGGCGCCTCGGCTGGCCACCGGGCTGACGATCGTGAGCTTGTCCGAGTCGATCCGCCGCGCCGCCGCCGCCGCTCCGACCCGCTGCCGTGCCGCCTGCGCCCGCCCAGCGCCAGCCCGCACCGCCCGATGCGTTGACCGCCCTGGCCCGTCTCGGTAGGTTTTTCCCGGTTATGCCAGCAGAGAGTCGTCGTTGTCATCGGAGCTGAAGGCTCGGCTGCAGGAGGGGATGAACTCGGCTCGGCGCTCACGGGACCGGTTGCGCACGTTGGTTCTGTCCACCACGCTTGCGGAAGTACGGAACCGGGAGATCGAGCTCAGGGGCCCGGCCGCGGACGAGGATGTTCGTGCCGTGATTGCCCGCGAGATCAAGCGGCGCAAGGAGGCAGCGGAGCAGATACGGGCGGGAGGGCGCCTGGACCTGGCGGACAAGGAAGAACGGGAAGCTGAAATCCTGGGTGAGTTTCTGCCGCCGCCGCTATCGGACGAGGACGTTCGTCGCTTGATCCAGGAGGCAGTCAGCGGTGGCGCCACGAACGTCGGACAGGTGATGGCGAAGTTGATGCCGGCGATTCGGGGTCGATTCGACGGAAAGGAAGCGAACCGACTCGCCCGTGAGGTGCTGGGCGGATGAACTGGGCGGCACGTGCCACGGTCGCAGGCACTGCAAGAGCGGGCGTCAGCCGATGGGTTGGCGCCCGCCTTTCTTGTCCCCGCCCTAGCAGATCGCCATGAACAGCCGGGCCCTCGCCGTTATCGAGTTCCGCGCGTCTCTCGGGCACGTCGCGCGACAGGCTGCCAGTCAGCTCGGGCGAGAAGCGATCCTGGCGCTCGCGCCCAGCGACGCTCCCGAACTCATTATGCACGAGCTGGAGCGGGTCGCGGAGCTCGCGCGCGCTATCCGGCGAGCGGCTGACCTCACCGTACCGGAAGTGCCGGACGCGCGGGAGGCGCTGCGCCGGCTGAAGACCGCGGGTTCGGTCCTGGATCCTGCGGAGCTGTACGCGCTGGGGATCCTGCTCGCGTCGGCGCGGACGCTGCGCTCGAAGCTGCGCGTTTTTGCGTCCGACCTGCCGCGGCTAGCGGACCTTATCGATCAGCTCCACGAGAATCGACGCTGGGAGGACGCGATCGCCCGCGCGATCGGGCCGGACGGCACGGTGCTGGACACTGCGAGCCCGGAGCTGGCACGGCTGCGCCTCCAGATCCAGAGCCTGAAGCTGAGCATCGTTCGCCGCCTCGAGGACTATCTGCGGACGGTGCCACCCGAGTGGGTGGTGCCGGATGCGTCGGTCTCGATCCGCGATGGGCGCTACGTGATCCCGATACGCCGTGAGGGGCGCCGCGCGGTCGGAGGCATCATCCACGGCGAGTCGCAGAGCGGGAACACGCTCTTCGTCGAGCCGCCGCCCGCGCTCGACCTGATGAACGAGCTGAGCGACATGGAGGCGGCGGAGGCGAGGGAGGTACACCGGATCCTACGGGAGCTGTCTGACGGACTGCGGCCGGCGGAGCCGGAGCTGGCGGCCTCGCTGGACGCGCTCGTGACGTTCGACTCGCTATACGGCCGCGCGCGCTACAGTCTCGAGGTCGATGGCCACGTTCCGACGCTGCTCCCGGCCGGAACGCCCTCCTACACGGTGGTCGCCGGGCGGCACCCGCTGTTGCTGGCTGGAGGTGGGCGCGTGGTGCCGTTCGACCTGCGGCTCGAGCCGGACGAGCGCGCGGTCGTCGTGTCCGGCCCCAATACCGGCGGTAAGAGCGTGCTGCTCAAGGCGATTGGCCTCATCAGCGCGTTGACGCAGAGCGGGGTCGTTCCGCCGCTCGGTCCCGGCAGCCAGCTTCCCATCTTCACGGAGATCTTCGCCGACATCGGCGACGAGCAGTCGGTGGCCCGCAGCCTCTCGACGTTCTCGGCGCACCTGAGCAACCTCAAGGAGATCGTGGAGCGTGCGGGTCCGACGTCGCTCGTTCTGGTGGACGAGATCGGCACGGGCACGGACCCGGCGGAAGGTGGCGCTCTTGCCGCGGCGATCATCGTCGAGCTGGCGCGTCGCGGATCCATGACGGTCGTGACCTCGCACCTCGGCGCGCTCAAGCGGCTGGCCGGCCCGGGGACGCGCATCGTCAACGTGTCGCTGCAGTTCGATCCCGATCGCATCGAGCCGACGTATGTGCTGCTGAAGGGCCGGCCGGGGCGGAGCTACGGGCTCGCGATCGCCCGCCGCCTTGGGTTTCCCGCGCAGGTGGTCGCGGAGGCCGAAGCGCACCGTCCCGTCGGCGAGGCGGAGGTCGAAGAGCTTCTGGGGGCGCTCGAGCGCAAGGAGAAAGAGGCGGCGCAGCTTCTGGACTCGCTGGCGGCGCAGCGCGAGAAGCTGGATCGGCTCGAGCACGAGCTGAACGCGCGGGAGACCGAGGTGCAACGGCGGGAGACCGCGCTGAAGCAGGAAGGCCGTCGCCAGGCGCGAGGCTTCCTTCTGGCCGCGAGGGTCGAGCTCGAGGCGGCCATTGCCGAGGTGAGGCAGGCGGTCCACGCCAGCGACGTCGAGGAGATGGCACGCCGCGCGCGCCGCCGTCTCGAGGATGCGATTCAGGCGCAGGCAGCCGGCGCAAGCGAGGAGTCGGGCGCGCGCAGCGGGATGGGGAGCGCGGCGTTCGTCCGCCCCGGTGAGCGTGTGCGCATCGCGGCCGGTGGCGCGAAGGGCACCATGGTCGAGTACCGGGATGGCCGGGCCGTCGTCGAGACGGCCGGCATCCGCGTGGACGTTCCCGTCAGCGAGCTGGCTCCTCTAGGCGAGCCCGAGGCCCTACCCCACGCGAGGGGTCGTCGCGGGGGGACCCCGGCGGCCGCGGCTCCCGCGGGCGAGTCGGAGCGGGCCCGGGGCGGCTGGAGCGGCCCGCCCGCCAGCGCCTCGCCGGAAGTCGACCTGCGCGGTTTACGCGTGGACGATGTGGAGCAGGTGCTGGCGCGCGCCATCGACGATGCGGTCCTGGCGGACCTGCCATCGCTGCGAATCATCCACGGTATGGGGACGGGCGCGCTACGCGAGCGCGTGCGCGAGCTGTTGGGCGTGGAGTCGAGGATTCGTTCCTTTCGGCCGGGACGCCACGGAGAGGGCGGCGCCGGCGTAACGGTGGTCGAGCTATGATCCCCGACGCGGCAGTCCAGGAAGTTCGGGATCGAGCCGATATCGTGGCCATCATCGGCGAGCTCGTGCCGCTCAAGAGGGCGGGCAAGGACTACAAGGCGCAGTGTCCGTTCCACGAGGAGCGCACGCCCTCATTCTACGTATCGCCCTCCAAGGGCTTCTACAAGTGCTTCGGCTGCGGCG
>JACQVC010000539.1 GCA_016209995.1 Gemmatimonadota bacterium | reverse complement strand
CGTTCTGAGAGGGGACGGTCAGCTGGAGGAACGATGCGGCCCTTTGCCTTCTTCGGCCTGGCGCTGGTGACCGCGTGCGCCCCAACGGCCCAAGAGCCGGTGGCAACGCAAGACGATGCGTTCATCGATCTGCTCGCCCAGACCAACGCGAAGGTCGAGCAGTTTCAGCTCTCGCCCGACGGCACGCAGATCGCCTATGCGTCCGCTCAGAACGGCAGCCTCGACATCTGGGTGATGAATGCGGACGGCTCGAACGCCCGCGCGCTCACGGACTTCTACCCGGACGCGGAAGGAGAGCCCAGGTGGTCGCCCGATGGCCGGTGGATCCTCTATTCCGCGCGCGTCTGCGGGACCGCCTGCTGGACCGAGATCTTCCTGGTCCGGCCGGACGGATCCGCCCCGCCCGTGAACATCTCGTACGGCCGGGCCGGGGGCGGACCCGTCTGGATGCCCGATGGCGAATCCATCGTCTACGCGCGGGGCGGCGCCTCCGGTCAGACGCAGATCGCGATCGCTCCCGGCCAGATCCCCGGCGGCGCCATAGACGCTCGCTTTCTCAGCCATCCGTCGTACAGCAGCAGCGGCCCGCAGGTCTCGCCCGACGGCCAATGGATCGCTTTTACCTCCGATCGTTCCGGGAAGAACGACCGCAAGCGGATGGATATCTGGCTGGTTCCCTCGCGGGGAGGACCCGAGCGGCTGCTCACGCCGAACACACCGGAGAGCTACGAGTACTTCCCCACGTGGTCACCGGATGGCCGCCAGATCGCGTTCGTATCTAACCGCTCCCGTTGGCGGAACGTCGGCGTGATCGACGTCGCGAGCGGCGACGTGCGCATGCTCACCGAGAGTGCTTGGGATGAATACAACCCGCAGTGGTCACCGGATGGGCAGTGGATCGCCTACGTCGCAAACCAGGACTGGGACTTCCACCTCATGAAGGTGGCCGCGCACGGCGGAACGCCCCAGCAGCTCACCGAGCGCACGGGCGTCAGCGGTGGGTTCGGCGCGCTCCAGGTACGAGGAACGTTCCAGTGGTCTCGCGACGGGCAGTCCATCGCGTACACCTACATG
This sequence comes from Gemmatimonadota bacterium, assembly GCA_016209995.1. Classification (GTDB taxonomy): domain Bacteria; phylum Gemmatimonadota; class Gemmatimonadetes; order Longimicrobiales; family Gaopeijiaceae; genus JACQVC01. The sequence continues at coordinate 5,287 of JACQVC010000539.1, read as the reverse complement.
GGCCCGACCACGACGAACGATATCTGGATCATCGGCGCGGATGGCGGCGCACCCACTCGCCTGACCAACCACATGCCGGCCGGCTTGAGCGAAGATCGCTTCGTCACGCCGGAGCGAATTTCCTACACGTCAGCCGACGGCCTGGACGTGCCGGCGTTCCTGTACCGGCCGCCGACGACAGCGGGCCCGGCGCCTCTGCTCGTCTACGCTCGGGCGAACACGCACGGGCTGCACGTGAACGGCTTCTATCCCTTCATACAATACTTCGTATCGCGGGGGTTCGTCGTGCTGGCGCCGCAGGTCCGCGGTAGCGCGGGCAAGGGGCGCGACTACGAGTGGCTCAACTTCGGCGATTGGGGCGGCGGTGACATCGACGACTTCGTGGCCGGCGTCAATCACCTCGCGCAGCAGGGTATCATCGACCCGAACCGCGTGGTCATGCAGGGCGGGAGCACGGGCGGCTACTTCACCATGCAGACCATCGTCCGCTATCCCGACCTGCTCAAGGCGGCCGTGAACTTCTATGGGCCCACGAACCTCGTGCACATGTACGACTACTACTCACCGTCGCAGCGGCCGACGCTGGGTGACGTCGTAGGCGGCGATCACGGCGATCCCACACAAGCGCCCGCGCACTGGAGAGAGCGGTCGGCCATCTTCAACATCGACCAGATCAAGACTCCTTTACTCATCCTGTGGGGCGATCGCGATTACGGCGTGCGCATGAGCATGGCGGACGAGTACTACGCGCTGGCGCAGCAGAAGGGCAAGCCCACCGACTACGTGCTCTATCACAACGAGTCGCACGGCTGGTACAACTGGCGGCCCGAGTCGCTGCGCGACGCCATCGCGCGCGTCGCGGCTCACTACGCGAAGTATGTGAGCCCATAACCCCTACCGTATGCTTTTGCGCAAGTTTTTCCGGGCGCCGGAACTCCGCAGGCCGGCAGCGCCGCTGGCAGAGCGGAGAGGGCTGGCCAGATAACTCATTGTTGGAATTGTAGTTGCGGGACCAACTCCGCACCGCCGGCCCGACCGTCGTCGTTCCGCTGCATCTGGCATGTGCCTTGCCGCTTACAACCTGGCATTCCCCTAGCTCGAACGGGCGCTCGCGATAAAATCGGAAGAGGATGGCACATGCGGATCCTGAGGCCGCTGCCTCGGTGGGGTCTTCTCGCTTTGATCCTGGTCGCCGCCTGCGACGTGGACGAGTTTCTCGGGCCGCGACGGCTGGTGCCCGGGAGCGGCACGGACGCGACGGGTCAGGGATCGGACTCGACGGGGTCGCAGACGGGCTCCGGTCAGGGCACGCGCGCGTTCACGTTCGAGACGCTGAGGACCGGTGCCTTCGCAGGTGTGCTCCATTGCGGCGGGCCGCTCCAGGTACGGAGCGAGTACGAGGAGTACGTGGCCGCCTTTCCGGCGACCCGGCCGGCGATGTTCGTCACCTACTACTCGCTCGTGAGCTCGAGGTTTACGCCCGCGCAAAAATTGGACGTCCTGCGGGATGAGCTGCGCACGTATGCCACGGGGATCTCCTTCCTCGGCGTGTCCTACACGGCCGCCGTCTCGCCCACGGAAGGCAGGGGCTACGACCGCGAGGTCGCAGCCGGTCAGTTCGACGCCGAGATCCGTGAGATCGGACGGATCCTCGCCGCGCAGAATCGTCCGGTGTTCTTCCGCCCCGGCTTCGAGTTCAACGGCGTGTGGAACAACTACTCGCCGCAGTACTACGCGGCGTCATTCAGACGGTTCGTGAACCTCTTTCGCGAGGTTGGCGCGCGTAACGTGATCTACGTGTGGAACTACCATCCGGCGGGCAACACGGCTCCTTACATGACCTTCTATCCGGGGGATGATGTGGTGGACTGGTGGGGCGTGAACCTTTTTGGCGGGGCGTTCTCGCGCGAGGAAAGGACGCGAGTCGAGGAGTTCGTCGCGAGCGCGAAGAGCCGCAGGAAGCCGCTCATCATCCCGGAGAGCGTGCCGCACAAGCTGAACATCAACGATCCGGGGACCTGGGACGCCTGGTTCGTTCCGTACTTCCGGCTGATCCACAACGGATTCGGTGCGTTCTGCTACTCGAATCGCGATTACACGAAGGTGCCGGCCTGGAAGGACTGGGGTGATCTCCGTATCGAGAAGTCGGCGCTCAGGCCGAAGTGGGCGGCGGAGTTGGCCAAGGAGCAGTACCTGCATCTGAAGTAGGGAGTCGGCCGCGAAGGTTGCGCCAGCAGACTACTCCACGTCTTTCTTGCCTTCTCCGCAACCTCGGCGTCTCCGCGTGAACTAATGTAGTTTGGTCCTCAAATCCTCCCGCTCACGGCCCGACGATCCGCCGGAACTCCAGATCCTCGCGGATGCTCTCGAAGTTCTGGTTGCGCGGGAGCTGGCGCTTGGCACCCGGGTTCAGCTCGACAGCGCGACGCAGCGACGTGAGGGCGTTTGCTTTCTGGCCCATCCTGAGCTGGACGTTCGCGAGCGCGACCCAGGCATTGTCGTTTTCCGGCGACTTGTCGCGTGCCGCGATCGCGGTCTGCAGGGCGCCGTTCATGTCGCCAGCTTGCAGCTTCTGGTTTGCCTCGCCGATGATCTGGCCCGAGCGGTACATGTTGAGGACGCGGCGCAGCTCCTTGAGCGGCTCGTCGTGGTCATCGACGCGGATATCGACCACGCGGTCGCTGAACCCGCCGCCGACCCGCGGCGCGACCACGAGGATGGCGCCGGACTGCATACCACGCGCGTCGCCGCCGGCGGCCTGGGCCGCATCCAGCGCATCCAGCAGGCGCTCGGCCAGCGGGCCGCGCGACGACTCGAACGAGCGGGCCAGCGCGTCCACGGTTTCGGGCCCCACGAGGATGTTGCCCTGAGCGCAGTAGTTCACGCCGCAGCGGTGGCCCTTCCAATCATTCGCGCCCGAGCCCGTCCAGGCCGCGCTCCGCCCCTGAATGTCGAGGATCGAGACCTGACGCTGGTTGCGGCCCTGGTCACTGGCGACCATCTGGTCCAGCGCCTCCTGCGGAGTGTAGCCGGCCTGCAATAGCTCGAGGCCGATCGCACCGTACATGGGGTTGGCGGACGCTTGATGAGCGATCACCGCAACCCCACCCTTCGCGTGCATGGCGCGGTTCCCGGCGGCGAACGCCTTGGATTGCACGCCCATCCCCAGCTCGCCGGTAGCCGGATCCCGCGCGATGATCGAGAACGTACCCAGGAGATTCGGGTCGTAGTCCTGGGCCGCAGCCGTGACGGGCGAGAGCGCGACCGCCGCAGCGAGCACGAGCATTCCTCTGAGCATGGGACCCTCCTGAAGCGCTCGTCCGCCGGTGTGGAACCTCGCTGCCCGGAAGGCGTCCCGGTGCGACGGCGGACCGTCGGGAAGGCACGTAACGTCGTTTATCGCGGCGCGTCAAGGGTGGGTAGCCTGGGAAACATAGCGCATGCCCCATGGACACGCGAATGTCCCGGGAGAGGAAAAGAGAAACGCCTGGAACAAAACCTCCAGGCGTTCTCTCCTGTGACGGAACACCCGTCACCCGGTTGTCACCCATCTTCACAGTATGTCTGACTCGGGTCTGCGTCAGGATCTCGAGCAACTCCACACCACGGGACGCCTAGTCCTAGTAACCAACAACAAGAACGCCCGGAACCTGCTCTCCGGGCGTTCTCCTCGTGACGGAACAACGTCACCCGACTCTCACCCGCCCTTACGCTACATGCGACTCCGGTGTACGTCAAGATCTTGAACGGTACAACGACGAAGGTGCGTGCTCCCGGAGGGATTCGGAGGCCGAGCAGCCCCCATGGTGGTCCCGAAGGGCGATTATGTCCCCCTGCGAGGCGACCGAGGACGCGGTCACGGTTCCAGGCGTGCGCGTTTCCCGAATGAGGCCGACGGCGCCTCGCCGTGACCAGATCAGCGCCCGCAGGTCAACCCTCATGAGCCCGGAGGCTCACCCGAGTGAGAGTCGGGCGCGTATGCCAGTTCCGCCACGGGAGCACCTTAGCCGCGGGATGACGGACTTGGTCAAGCGCCCAACCTCGCTCTCGGCCCGCAGACAGCGGTCCGAACCGATACACTCGCGTGAGGTGGTGGGCGCTTGGATAGCGGACTGGGGCGTGGTGTTCTTTCCTGTCCGGCGGGCCGAGCACTATCTTGGCGAGGTCAAGAACCTCTTCGGGAGGCAGCGAACATGAGCGCTGGGACGAGCTTCACGCGCTGGATGGTGGTAGCCGCTACGGCGACGCTCGCGGCCTGCGCAGGCGAGCAGTCGGCGGATGGCGCGGGCGCGACCGCGCTGGTCGGCGCGCGGGTCATCGACGGAACGGGCGCACAGCCTATCGAGAACGCGGTGATTCTCGTGCGTGACGGCCGCATCGCCGCGGTCGGGCCGCAGGACGCGGTGGAGATCCCGCGTGGCGCGACGAGCATCGACGTGAGCGGTCGGACCATCGTGCCCGGCTTCCTCAACGCCCATGGTCACGTGGGCAGCACGGACTGGATGCTGCTACCGGCGGAGGAAGATTTCGGAACGGAGAGCATCCTGCGCGATCTGGGGCGCTATGCGCGTTACGGCGTCACCACGGTCTTGAGTCTGGGCGAAGAGGGCCCGGAAGGGATGACCGTGCGCGAGGCGCAGAACGTAGCCACGCTGGACCGGGCGAGGCTGTTTACGGCCGGCCCGGTCGTCTTGTCGCAGACGCCCGACGAAGCGGTTGCCGCCGTGGGCGAGCGCGCCACTATGGGAGTGAACTGGGTAAAGATCCGCGTGGACGACAATCTCGGGAACGCCACGAAAATGGCACCCGAGATCTACCGCGCGGTGATCGCGGCAGCGCACCAGCGCGGCCTACCGGTCGCGGCGCACATCTTCTACCTCGATGACGCGAAGCAGCTGCTGCGCGACGGCGTCGACCTGATCGCGCACAGCGTCCGTGACCAGCCGGTGGACCAGGAGCTGATCGGCCTGCTGCGCGACCGGGACATCTGCGTATCTCCCACGCTCACGCGCGAGGTCTCGACGTTCATCTACGCCACGCGCCCCGACTTCTTCGATGATCCGTTCTTCCGGCGCGAGGTCTCGGCCGAGGTGATCAGCTCGTTCGAGGATCCGCAGAGTCAGGCGGAGGTCCGGGAAAGTCGCGCGGCGGCGGCGTACCGCCAGGCGCTCGAGGTCGCTAAGGCCAACGTCAAGGTGCTAGCGGACGCCGGCGTGAGAATCGCCATGGGGACAGACACGGGACCGGAAGGCCGCTTCCAGGGCTACTTCGAGCACATGGAGATGGG
>JACQVC010000538.1 GCA_016209995.1 Gemmatimonadota bacterium | reverse complement strand
GTTCGTCGTGACCAGGCTCGGCCTCGACGACGAGGGCCTGCTCCTGGCCGTCCTGGCGGTGCTCTTCCTATTCGCGGGAGTCGCGGACTGGATCGGCTTGCCGTTCGTAGCGGGTGCGTTTCTCGGTGGCGTGTCGTTGTCGGCGTTCCCTGTGAACGGACTCGTGCGCGCGCAGCTCAACTCACTTTCCGACTTCTTCCTGGCGATTCTGTTCACGGCGCTGGGCGCGCTGATCGTGCTGCCCACGCGAGCACAGCTGGTACAGGCGCTGGTGCTGGCTGCTCTGGTCGTCGTGCTCACCCCGCCGCTCGTGGCGGTGCTGGCGGAACGGGCTGGACTGTCGGCGCGCTCGGCGATCGAGAGCGGCCTGCTTCTGGCGCAAACCAGCGAGTTCTCGCTGATCGTCGGGCTGCAGGGACTCGCGGCCGGCCAGATTGCGCCCGGCGTCTTCACGATCATCGCCATCGTCACCGTCATGACCATGATCCTGACGCCGTTCGTGACCACGGACGCGGTGGCACGGCGCTTGACCCGCCTCTACCCACAACATGGTCGCGCACCCGCAACGGAGCCACCGCCCTCGGACCATGTCCTGCTGCTGGGATGCGGTGAGAACGGTATGGCCGTGCTGGAGGAGCTGATCGTCGTCGGCCAGCGGGTCTTCGTCGTGGATGACGATCCGGGCGTGATTGCGCAGCTACAGCAAGCGGAAGTGCCGTGCTTGCGCGGACACGGCGCCGACGTCGCGGTGCTCGAGGCGGCCGGCGCGCGTCAGGCTCGCATCATCGTGTCGACGCTGTGGCGTGCCGTGGACAACCGGGCCGTGCTGGAGTACGCGGCCGGGACGCCCGCGCTCGTCCGCGTATTCGATGACGAAGGAGCCGACCTGGTTCGCCGCCTGGGGGGCACGCCGATCCTCGTGTCGGAGGCCGCTGCGGAGGACTTCATGGAGTGGTACGCCGGCGCGCTTGCGCACCGTACGGGAGCGAGCGAGTTTGCCCGACGGCCGCCCGACGGCCCCATGTCCGGCACGATACGCCAGCACAGGAAGGACAATGAGCCCCCCGCCATTGGACCCTGAAGCCGAAGGCCTGGGCCCGGAGGGTACTACCGCCCTCCAGTGGCTGTACCGATTGCTCGACCGGTCCAGCAGCGGGGAGCCCCTCGCGGAGACCGAGCGGTTCGTCATCGAGCTGCAGCGCTCAGCCGCCGTCGGTGCACTGTTGAGCGGAGTGGCCCACGACCTGAGCAACATGTTGGGCCCCATATCCGGGTTCGCCGAGCTGGTCGAGGACGCGCCCGAGCTCAGCGATCAGACTCGCCGCTGGGCCCAGATCCTGCACGAGAACTCGGGTCGATCCGCACAGTTCGTGCACACCCTTCTGTCCTTCGGGCGCCAGGGCCGTGGTCCGCGGGAGGTCCTCAACGGCTGGAGCATCCTCGAGAACGTGCTCGCGCTAGCCCGCTACGACCTCGAGCGCGCGCACGTCGAGCTGGACGCCATGGTCAACCCCGACCATGCTTTCGTGGATGCCCAGCCGGGCGAGCTGCAGCAGATCTTCCTGACCGTGGTTCGCCGTGCCGTCGCGCTGCTGGCTGCCGCGGGCGGGGGGACACTCAAGGTTCGTCTGGAGACCGCGCCCGACTCGGTCACGTTCAACGTTTCCGGCCGCGCGACCGCCGCGCCCGCAGACCAGGGCGGCCAAGCCCGTGAACGCACCGCCGACCCCGAGCGCGGGGACCCCGAGTCCCAGCGCCTGATCGACGCGTTTTCCCTCGCGACCGCGCACTGGCTCGCGGATCGGCAGGGCGCGACGCTCGTCCGCGCGGAAGAACCCGACTCGGGATTCTCGTTTCGCTTGCGGTTTCCGCCGTGGAAGAGAGGGGGTTAGCGGTCGGGTTGGGCGGCGGAAGCGGGGACTAGCGCCTCGAACGGATCGCCGCCGCTGCGCACCAGGTCGCGAGCCTTCTGCGCGATTCGCCGGATCGTCGTCTGCAGGTCCTCCTGCCCGCCCAGTGTGGCGTCGAAATCGCCGAGCCTCCGGTAGTAGTGCAGACGCGCGAGCAGCGTGGCGTTGTTGAGCGGCTCATCGAGCACCCAGGGGAATCGCGATGCGCGAAACGCGGGCTGAACGTTCTCGACGAAGTGCCGTCGCGCTTCCGCGAACACCTCTTCCCTTCGCTCGATCTTGACCTCTCGCGTCAGGTCCGACCGCCCGTAGAGGGTCTCCAGCTCTGTGATCAGGGTGTCCATGAACCCCGAGAAGATCAGCTCGTCCGACCAGCGATCCTGGGCCAGCTCACAGCGGCCGGCGTCCTGGAACGCGGTCGGCCCGCAGAAAAAGGCGATCGCGCCGCGGGCGCCCACGAAGCTGGCCAGGCTCTCGTTGAAGTCGGTGTATCCGGCCAGATAGATGGTGTTGTGGGTCAGCTCGTGAATGATCGTCTCGACGAGGCCCACGGCGTCATAGCGCAGCAGCGTAGACAGCAGAGGATCGGCGAACCAGCCCAACGTGCTGAATGCCGCCGCCGGCCGGACGTACGTGTCGAAGCCTTGTTGCTTCAGGCGCTCCTCGGCGCTCAGCGCCTCCTCGAGGCCGAAGTACCCCCGGTACGGCACTCGCCCGACGATGGGGAACCACCACGTCACAGGCTCCAGCCGATCCTGGTGCGCACCGGACAGGATGAGCGTGAGAGTGTCCCGGTCGAGCTGCACGAACGTGCTGTACGAGCCGTTCACGTCGAGGACCAGCGAGTCGCGTGCGAACGCACGCGCCGCCAGAGCGACCTCGAGCTTGCCGCGGGTGTCCACGTCCGTGCGCGGGTCCGCGATCACCGCGCGGATGGGGCGGCGGGCGGCGAGGATGCGGGCCTCGTGGTATCCGGCCTTGAGGACGTAAACGGGCGAGCAACCTGCGGCGAGCCCCACGAGCAGGAGCAGCGTGGTCACGTCGCGGGCTGTGCCCGCCCCCCTTAGCCGCCTGGCCGTTCGCATCAAGGTTGCGGCCTGCCTCCGCCCAGCGGCCGAATGAGCGGCACGCCGCCTTCGGTGGGCACGTAAACCACGGAGCCGGCGGGGAGCTTGGCGAGCTGCTCGATGTAGTAGAACGCGAGGTAACCGGGCGTGAGCCCCTCGCTGATGATCCTCTGGGCTTCTGCGATGCCTTTCGCCTCCTCGACCTTCTGGCGCGCTCGCTCCTGGATGACTTCCGTTTGAAAGCTCTCCGCACTTACTTGCTGCTCACGCTCGAGCTTGACTTCGATGGCCTCCCGCACGCGGGCCGGCGCCTGTATCTCACGGACGAAGACCTCGATGACCTGAATGCGATCGCCGGCTTTCGCCTGGATCGCTTCCCGCATGGCGCTGGCGAGCTCGCGGCGGTTCGGCGAGAAGATGTCGTTGATCGACTTGGTGGCGATGGCATCTCGCACGCCGTTGCGGACGGCGTTGAGCACGATGCGCTGCTTGATCTCGTCTTCCGTGCCGATGCGCTGGAACAGCTCCGTCGCCTTGGTCGGCTCGAAGCGATAAAGCAGGGAGACCTCGAGATTCACGTTGAGCTGTTCGCTGGTCTGGGCCTCGATCTGCTCGACGCCGCCTTCGGGAGGAAAGCTCTGCTCGCGGACGGACATCTTCTCGACGTCGGCAAACGGATTGATGAGGTGCACGCCTTGGGTCAGAGCCACGTCGTCCACCCGACCAAGAAAGTGCTTGACCCCGACCTCGCCCACATCGATGAAGGTCACCGTGTTCAGGAAAGCGAGGAGTACGCCGACGGCCATCACTCCGTAGCCGGCCAGCTTCGTGACCACAGGGCCGCGCGTGGTCGGGGCCAACCCCCAGAGCGCCGCACCGGCCAGGATCACGAGCAAGGCTATTACGGTCAGTCCCATGGTAGTCCTCCTTCAGGTGCAGTCGTAGCTACCTCCGCATCCGCTCGTACGACCTGCCACGCTCGGGCCGTGCGCCTTCTCAAGTGAACGCTTTTCGCAGACACCTGAAAGCGACCACGAGCGTGCCTCATGCAGTACGTTGCCGGGACCCTATTTCCTTCGCTGGACGACGTAGAGGTGCTCGGTAACTCGGTCTCCACGGTAGTTCCGCTGTTCGCTGTCCTCGTCGGCGCGGTATCGCCGATAGCGTCTCTTGTAGCAGCGCAAACTGTCGGGCTGGCCGTACTCGCGGAGGACCTCCGCGATGGTGGAATGGCGAATGATCCCTTCGTCGTTGTAGCTCATCACGATCCAGCGACAGGGCGCACGCGCCACCAGGCGCTCGAACACGGCCTCGCAGCGGCCGCGGCGCGACCAATCGCTGCGCTTGTCCCCGTCGGGAATCAGGCCGGTCTTGCCCCGGAGATCGGGACGCCGGTCGAACCAGCCTTCGGCCAGCAGCTCGGGAATGTGATAGTAGCCGGCATACTGGCGCGTGTTGTACGGCGGATCCAGGTAGAGCAGATCGAACTCGCCGGCTTCCGCCACGATCTCCTCGGCGTCCTCCTGCAGGGCGCGGGACGCCGCGTGGCCGTTCGAGTCGATGAATTCGGCGGGTCGCAGGCGCAGGCGAGCGAGTGCGTTGGGCTGCCAGCTCTTCACGAACGCCGCATAGACACCCGTCGTGTTGGCCACGCGATCGGCGCCCTCGATGAGCGCCGCGAGCAGCACGTCCTGCGCCGCTTCGTCGATCAGCCCACGCGCCAGCCACTCGGCGATGCGCTCGCGGATCGCGTCGATGCGCGCGGCGTTCTCCGCCGTGAAGTACATGCGGCCGTGCCGCCGCCCTTCCGCGCCACCCGGCGAATAGTGCTCGTGTATGAAGCCCGGCTTGGGCTCGAGCCGCTCGAGATAGCGAAGCAGCGCTGCGAGTGTGGGCGGGCCGCTTTCACGAAGCTCTCCGGCGAGCGCGGAGAGATCGGGCTCGCGATCCAGCTCGACGTACGCACGCGCGAAAACGAACGCGTAGCGCATGATGTCGCCGGCGATGACCCGCCAGCCCTCGCGCTTGAGCATGCGGGCCACGCTGGCCGTGCCCGAGAACGGATCCACCGCCACGCCTCGCCCGATCTCCAGTCGCCGCAGACGAGCGCGGATGAAGTCGAGCAGCTTGGTCTTGTTGCCGATGTAGCGCATGGAGGGGCGCCGTTACGCGCTTTCGCCCAGATAGCGACGTGCGTTGGGGT
>JACQVC010000060.1 GCA_016209995.1 Gemmatimonadota bacterium | reverse complement strand
GACAGCGGGCTGCGACAGGCACTGACCGAAGGGCTTGCCGGCGTCCGTCGTGAGGTCGCCGAGGTCGACAGCGGGCTGCGACAGGCACTGACCGAAGGGCTTGCCGACGTCCGGCGGGAGGTCGCCGAGGTCGACAGCGGGCTGCGACAGGCACTGACCGAAGGGCTTGGCGGCGTCCGTCAGGAGATCGCCAAGGTTGAGAACGAGCTCGGGCGGGCGCTCGTCGAAGGCTTGGCAGGCCTTCGCGCTGAAATGACCGCCGGTCGCGTCGAGCTCATCAAGTGGTCGTTTCTCTTCTGGATCGGGCAGGTGCTGACCATTGGCAGCCTGGTCGCGCTGATGCTCAGGTAGGCGATCGGGCGAGGGACGGCAGGGCCGATAAGATGGGCGATGCCGGCACTCGATATCGCCCTGGTTTCCATTGTCGCGTGGGGCCTCCTCACCTTCGGCGCAGTAGAGGCCTGGGCCTACTGGCCGCTGGCAGCCGCGTCGGCCATCGTCGGCGGCCTGGCCATCGCCGGCTCGCAAGGCAGAGGCGGCATCGGCTGGGCACTGCCAGCGGGGTTCGGTCTGCTCAGCGCCGCCATCGCGGTCCAACTGGTCCCGATCCGGCGGCCGTTGATCCTGCACTACAGCCCCGCCACCGACGCGTTCGTGCAGCGCATCGGCGGCTACAAAGGCCGCCTGCTCTGGGCCGACCCGCCACCCTCCCACGCGCTGTCAGTCAACCCCGACACGACGCTCGTCGGCCTGCTGCTTCTCTGCGCGTTCGCCGCCCTGCTCATCGGGACGGCCCGCGGCCTGGCGCCGCACCAGACCCGCAACCTGGCCAGGGCACTGCCAATCCTTGGAGCGATCGCCGCGCTGGTCGCCATCGCACAGAACATGGCGGGAACAGGGCTGGGCTACGGGGAACGCGACCGGCTGGTGGGATGGATGGTGATGGTGTTCCCGCTCGGCATCTGCCAGGCGCTCGCGCCAGCTCAGAGTCCGCCCGTGCGTGCGAAGGCGGACGCCAAGGCCCATGCCCTCCTCATCCTCGTGCCGACAGTGCTGATGGGAGCGGCGCTCGTCTGGATCGGCATTGGCGCACTCACACACACCGGGCCTGCGGCCCCGGCGAACGCGGCCAACGCCTGGGACGACACCTGGAGCCTCGTCGGCGACTTTCAGACCGCCGGCACGGGCCTCAACACGTACGGCGCCGTGATGCTGGTCCTCCAGCCGGCCCTGCGCCCAACCACCGGCTACAACGACTACCTCCAGCTGGCCGCCGAAGGCGGCCTCCTCCTCCTCGTCCCCGCCGCTATCGTTCTCCTCCTGTTCTGCTGGGAAGCGCTTCGCCGGCTCATCGCGAAAACAGATGCCCTCGAGATGCGCTGGATCCGCGCTGGCGCTGTGGCCGGCCTTGTGATGCTCGCCGCCTACGAACTTGCCAGCGTCAGCCTGCAGCTCCCCGGCAACGCCGCGCTGTTCGCGGTGATGTGCGGCGTGGCGATCTCTGGAACTACGGTCAAGCGGGAGGCGGGAGGCGAGAGTAGGCGGTAAGGCGGTAGGGCGGGACGACCGGACGTTGACTCGCGGCGGCGACGATGGCATCGTCGTCTCTTGCAGAATCCGCTTCACGGCGGTTGCTCCATGATCGCAGAAATAGAAACATTACAGATCAGATGGGCGGCGCAGCGCATGACTTCGGCAGGCATACCTCGTGCAGAACAGGCAGGCAGTGGAGGTTGCCGTGACCGATGATGAACTGAATGCTCGATTTGCAGGTCTGGAAGCCTCGCTCCAGGCGTCCTTCGAGGCCTCAATCAAAGCCGAGGGCGTCACAACCCGTCGTCATTTCGACATCGTCGCCGAAGCCCTCAGGGCAGACATCCAGATCGTCGCTAAAGGCCACGACGCGCTGCGGTCGGACGTCGCCGAATTGAAGATGGGACAATTGCGCCTGGAACAGGGCCAGGAGCGACTCGACGTCCGGCAGCAGGCGGTGGAGTTCAGACAGGGAAGGCTGGAAGAGCGGCAAGGTCGCCTGGAAGACCGGCAGGGCCATCTGGAAGAGGGTCAAAAACGCCTCGAGGAGCGACAGGGGCGCCTCGAGGAGCGGCAGGGGCGGCTCGAAGAGCGGCAGGGACGCCTCGAGGAGCGGCAGTCGGGCCTCGAGGGGAGACAGTCAGGCCTCGAGGAGCGACAGGAACACCTCGAAGACCATCAGAAGGCTCTTGTCACGGAAGTTCGACTGCTGGCCGCCCGACTGCCGGCGTGAACCGGTGACAGGCCGACGACGGGGGACACGCGCGGCGACAGGGGGATAGGGAGATAGGGCGGTAGGACGACACGGCGATAAGTTCGTACTTCACGGCGCCTCCGAGTTTCACAATCTGCAACAGCTCTGGGCGGCTGGTCCTGACTCCTTCGAAATAGCGCGGGCTTGCGGCTGGCATCGCGTGTGCGACAGAGCGGGGCATGGCGCCACGCTCACTCGAAGACCTGGTGTTGTGGCAGGCGGCGCGCGAGATCGCCGCCGAGGTCTACCGGCAAACAGGCACGCGCCGATTTGACGATGACCCCCACCTGCGAAACGAGCTGCGAACCACGGCTCGCACCATCATGGCGAGTATCGCCGCGGGGTATGGCGCCGACGAGGCGACCTGCCTCGCCCGCGGCTTCGACCGCGCCGCGCAGGCCGTTGCCAACCTCTCGAGCCTGCTGCACCTGACGATCGACCTGCGCCTTCTCGATCAGCCAAAGGCCGCGCGCCTGCTCACACGCAGCCTCGAACTCTCGCACCTCATTCGCGGCTGGCAGCGGGCTATCCGGGAACACGAAGCGGCACGGGCACGTACGATCAACTGAATCGAGACCAGGCGGGAGTCGGGAGGCGAGAGGGAGAGCACGAGGAGGGGGGCCAGGATGGCGAAGATCGATTCCTCCCGCCTGGCTCTAGAGGCATGATGCTATGCTAGTCCCTCCATGAGACCCGCGGTGGCGGTGCTCGCGCTGGCGGCGGTCGTCGAGGCCGGCGCGCTGCAGGCAGCTCAGGCGCCAGTCGAGACACCGACGCTCGACGATGTACTGGCGCGCGCGGGAGCGTACGTCGCGAGGTTCGACAAGACGCTGACCAACCTGGTCGCCGAGGAGCGCTACGAGCAGCGTCTGACACGCACGAGTGTCGCCGCGCCGGGACGCGTCAGGTCTGGTTCCGCTGCGGACGGGCAGCGCCGCGTCCTGCGGTCGGACTTCCTGCTCGTCCGGTCCGAGCGATCGACCGAGTGGG
>JACQVC010000533.1 GCA_016209995.1 Gemmatimonadota bacterium | reverse complement strand
GGTGCGGAACGCCCAGGATGTGGCTGGTGGCGATGTACTGGAGGTAGTTGAGTAGCTGATGATGGAAGGGCGCGAGCCTGGGGATGAGCGGAGGCTTGTCGTACTGTCTGCGCGTCAGCGCCTCGGACAGCTCCGCGCAACCGGCCTGGCCGTAGGCAACGATGCTCTGCAGAGCCGACAGCAGCGTCGGGCAGCTCGGGTTCGCCTCATTGATCACGGGGCTGAGGGCCGCCCGTAGCGGGAGAAACAGGTGGATCGATAGCCCGAGCAGCCCGGCGACGAGCGCGGCGCCGTAGAGCCGCGGATTCAGGAGCGTGCGCGGCTCCACAATGAGAATAAAAAGCAGAAGCGCGGGGACGGCCAGGACCGCCATGAGGTGGTTGCCGACCGATAGCGCCAGAATGAAGACCATGAGGACGAGCAGGTTGTCGTCCTTGCCGAGGCCCAGGTTGTCCCGCCAGTGGATCGCCAGCCAGGAGAGCAGCGCGACGGTGAAGAGGCTGACCGTGTACACCTTCTCGTTCACGTTCGATTGGTTCCAGACCGTAAACGCCGCGGCGCTCACGAGCACAGCAATGAACGCGCCCGCGATCTGGAACTGGCGATCTTCGCTGAAGTGCGTGAGCACGCGGTGTACGAGTAGGAACCAGAGGCCGTGTGCCAGCGCGCTGACGGTGGCGGAAAACAGGTTGATGCGCACGGCCACGGAGAGGCCCGTGGGCGCGAGGAGCAGCTCCCAGGCTCGGGCCAGCACGACGAACAGCGGGTTCCCGGGCGGGTGCGGAACGCCCAGGATGTGGCTTGTGGCGATGTACTCGCTGGTATCCCAAAACGCGGTGGTGGGAGAGAGCGTGACCGCGTAGAGCAGCCAGACCACGCCGGTGGCCGCGGCGGCCCAGGGGTAGGGCGGCCGATGCCGCGGGCGGCCCGGGACAGCGGCCGCCGCGGGATCCTTGCTCTCGCGTCGCGCGGTGACCGCGGGCCTGTTCATGAGATCGGATACCCTCTAGGCTTTCGGCGCTTGAAGATAGAGCATCGCGCTCACCCGCTCAACAGCAGATTCCCCCATCGATCCACGTCAGCCTTCCAGCCGGGCGGTATCCAGGTCGTGGCACTGTACTCCAGGATCAGAGCCGGTCCTGCGATGGTGTGACCAGCCCGGAGCTGGTTCCGCCAAACGCGCACGGCGTCCAGCCGTTGGTTCTCGTGCCACACCTGCGTCGCCTCCAGCGGTGGCGCTCGGCCGGCGGGCGTGAGCGGCTCCCAGTGGATGCGCGGTCCGCGCGCCACGGCGACGCTGCGCAGCGTCACGGCCTCGACCGCTCGCTCGGGCCGCGCATAGCCGTAACGTTCGCGATGCGCCTCGTGGAATCGGCGGATCCAGTCGTCGGCGGGCACACGGAGCTGAAAGCTCTGGCCCCGGTACCGCGCATCCATCCATCGATGCAGAGTCAGTTCCTCTCGCTCGCACCCTTCCGAGACCATGGTTTTCACGGCGGTCTCATCCAGCTCGCGAAAGATCTCCTCGATGGCTTGCGGCCCGGAGTCGGTTGCGGTGATGAGTACGGTGCGCGAGGCTTCGCGCATCACATCGGCGGCCAGCATGCCGTAGGCGGACAGCAGGCCGGGGTGGGGAGGGACGAGCGCTCCGGCGGCGCCGAGCCGCAGCGCCAGCTCGGCCACGTGCAGCGCGGCCGCACCGCCGAAGGCGACGATCGT
This sequence comes from Gemmatimonadota bacterium, assembly GCA_016209995.1. Lineage (GTDB taxonomy): Bacteria > Gemmatimonadota > Gemmatimonadetes > Longimicrobiales > Gaopeijiaceae > JACQVC01. The sequence continues at coordinate 1,714 of JACQVC010000533.1, read as the reverse complement.
GAAGTCGGCGGGGTCGTAGCCCCGCTCGACGCTGATGACCCGGAGCGCACCTTCCATCGCGGTGTTGGCCACGGCCAGAATCCCCTCGGCGGCTTCGATCGGCGTAGATCCGAGTCCGCGGGCCAGCTCCTCCATCGACTCGCGGATGGCAGCGCGATCCAGAGGAACGGTCCCGCCCAGGAAGCCGTCGACAGGTATCCTGCCCAGCCAGACGTGTGCGTCCGTGACGGTGAGCTCCCGGCCGGCGCGTCCGTACGAGATCGGACCGGGATCGGCGCCCGCGCTCTGCGGGCCCACACGCAGGGCCCCGCCCGGATCCAGCCGGGCGATCGAGCCGCCGCCGGCGCCCACGGTGTGAATATCGATGACGGGGACGGCCACGGGGTGGCCCGCGATGCCGAACTCCTCGGTGTGCAGCGGCTGTCCCGGGCAGAGCGACACGTCCGTGGACGTGCCTCCCATATCGAAGCTGATGATCCGGCGAGTTCCGGCCCTGCTCGCGACATCCAGCGCCCCCACTACGCCGCCGGCGGGCCCCGATAGAACCGTGTGTACCGGCTCGGCGATCGCGCGAGCGATGGGGAAGGCGCCGCCGTTCGAGCCCATGATGCGGACCTGCGTAGCCCGTGCGCCCGCCGCGAGGCGGCCGAGGTAGCGCGTCACGAGCGGCGCGACGTACGCGTTGACGATGGTCGTGGACGTGCGCTCGAACTCGCGGTACTCGGGGAGCAGCTGCGCCGATACGGAGAGAGGAAGCCCGAGGTCGCGAAGCCTATTTGCGACGGCCAGCTCGTGCCGCGCGTTCGCGTAAGAATGGAGAAGGCAGACCGCTATGGATTCAGCTTCGCGCACGCGCGCGGGCAGCTCGGCCAGCTCGGAATCGTCCAGCGGCTCGATCTCCTCGCCGCGCGGGCCGAGACGTCCGGCGACGCCGATCCGGTCGCCGCGAGCGACGAGGGGCTCGGGTCGATGGCCCACCAGCGCATAGAGCTGCGGCCGGTTCTGGCGCCCGATCTCGATCACATCCTCGAAGCCGCGGTTGGTGACCAGGACGACACGGGCGCCCTTCCCTTCCAGGAGTGCGTTGGTGGCCACGGTGGATCCGTGCACGAGCAGGTAAGGCTCACGGTCCGTGAGCTGCCGGATCCCCCCGAGGACGGCGCGCGCCGGATCGTCAGGCGTGGACGGGACTTTGAGCGCAGTCAGCTTCCCGTCCCGCAGCAGCAGAAGATCGGTGAACGTGCCGCCCGTATCGACGGCCAGGACCGACGTTGACTTTTCAGGTGACTTCACGGACATTCGCGCGGCCCGCTCGAAGTCTTTCCTCTTGTGACGCACTGACCATGCAGCTCTATCCGTCGTACGAAGAGTTTGCCGCCCGGGCGCGCAACGCCGAGATCGTGCCCGTCTGGTGCGAATTCCTCTTCGACGTGGATACGGCGGTCACGGCGTATGCCAAGCTGGCGCGGCCGCCGTTCGGCTTTCTGCTGGAATCCGTGGTGGGCGGCGAGCAGTGGGCCCGGTACACGTTCCTGGGATCGGAGCCCGCCGGCGCCTGGAGGCTGCGCGGCGGCGTGGTCGAGGAGTGGACGCCGAGCGGGGAATGGCGTCGCACGGAGACGGACGATCCGCTGGGCGACTTCGATCGGCGGCTGCGGGCGAGACGGGCGGCGCCAGCGCCGGAGCTGCCTCGTTTCTGGGGCGGCGCCGTGGG
>JACQVC010000532.1 GCA_016209995.1 Gemmatimonadota bacterium | reverse complement strand
CAGCGCGGTCGCCCGCAATGGTCGTTCTCCACCGAGCAGAGCATCCGTCGCGTGCTGGGTCAGAACCACGGGGCGGAGGACTATGACTGGATCGACACCGACGGCGTCGTGATGGGGAACTCGCGGAACATGTACATGGAGAACTGGCTGCGCAACGCGTGGGGCCAGTCGTACTCGCTGAACGTGCGCGGTGGACTCGAGGATATCTCGTACTTCCTCTCTGGCTCCTGGCAGGACGAGGACTACCCGATGCCGAACGACGAGGAGAAGACGTTCGCGCTGCGGGGGAACCTCGGGTTCTCGATCCGCCCGAATCTGACGCTGGAGTGGAACACCTCGTTCAGCAAGAAGCACATCCAGAACACTCCCTCGGGAGACAACGCGCAGGGCGTCCCGCTCAACGCGTGGCGCCCGACCACGAGCTACACCGGCACGGTCCCAACCCTGAGGGGGAACATCAGCCGGCTGCTGGAATTCGACATCGACACCGACCTCGACCGGTTCATCACGGGGATGACGGCCCGGCATACCCTTTCGGACCGTTTGGATCACCGCCTCACGGTCGGCTACGACCGCTCCTACAGCGACTTCCGCAGCCTGCGCAACTTCGGCTTCATCCTGGATCAGAAAGGGATCGTCGACAACAAGCGCTGGGTGGGCGAGGTCCTCACGCTCGACTACGCGGGCAGCTACACGCTGCCGTTGAGCTCGACTCTCGGCACCACGTTCTCGGTGGGCGGGCAGGTGGTCGAGAGCGAGGAGTCGAGCGCCGAAGGGACCGGACTCGACCTACCCGGCCCCGGGAACCCGACCGTCCACTCCGGTGCGACCACCCTCGCTTTCGAGGACCGCATCCGCGTCATCAACGCAGGGTTCTTCGTGCAGAACCGTCTGGCCTACCAGGACCGACTGTTCCTTACGCTGGGGCTGCGGGTCGACGGCAACAGCGCATTCGGCGAGAACCTGGGGCTTCAGCCCTACCCGAAGCTCAGCGCCTCCTACGTGATCTCGGATGAGAGCTTCTGGCCGGACTTCCTGGGCTCGATGAAGCTGCGGGCCGCGTACGGGCAGGCGGGCCGGGCACCAGGGGCGTTCGACGCCGTGCGTACGTGGAACCCCTCGAAGCTGAGCGGTCAGTCGGCATTCCTGCCGCGGAACCGTGGGAACCCGGACCTCGGGCCGGAGCGGACCGCGGAGATCGAGGGCGGGTTCACGGCGAGCTTCCTCAATGATCGACTGGCCGTGGACTTCACCTACTACCACTCGACCACGAGCGACGCGCTCTTCTCGGTGCGGACGCCTCCTTCCGTGGGCGGCTGGAGCAACCAGCTCGAGAACGTGGGCAAGCTCCGGAACCAGGGGCTCGAGCTGTCGCTCGGCGCGACCGTCCTCGCCCGCGAGAACCTGGGCTGGGACCTGGGGCTGCTCATCTTCACCAACAAGAGCAAGGTCCTCGATCTGGGTGGGGCGCCCGAGTTCTCGGTCGGTGGGCAGGGCTATGTCGCCGAAGGCTACGCCGCTCCCGTAATTCGCGCTCCCATGGTCACGAACCCGAACGACTACGCGAACCCGACGTTCGAAGTCAACCACTACTGGGGACCGAGCCAGCCCACTCACACGCTGACCCCCAGCACGGAGTTCCGTCTGCCGGGCGGCGTGAGCCTGAGCGCCCGCGGCGAGTACCTGGGCGGCCATTACATCTACGACGCCAACACGTATGGCCAGATCTCGCGCGGTGAGGCGGCATGGCCGAGCTGCATCCGGCTCCAGCGGATGGCCAAGGAGGGCAAGCTCAGCGAGATCACGGCCTACGAGCGAAATCGCTGCCTGCAGACCTCCGCGCGCAGCGGCACGCCGATCCTGCGCGGCGACTTCTTCAAGCTGCGCGAGGTGACCATCCGGGCGCCGCTCTGGTTCTGGACGAGCGTCACGAACCCGACGGTCACGCTCTCGGCGCGCAACGCGTGGAAGTGGGTCAACAGCGACTGGTGGGTCCTCGAGCCGGAGATCGGGTGCAACGACGGGGCGGGGTGTCTCGTCATCAGCCAGCAAGAGCATATCCCTCCGCCGGCGACGTTCACGGTCGCCGTGCGCTTCGGCTTTTAGGCGGGGAGGATATCCACTATGAAGACGATCAATGCAGCGGCGGCAGTCCATTGTCGCCCGTATGCCCCGGGCCGCGCGTTCGCGAGCGCTATGTTTGTGCTCGCCGCAACGGCCTGCAATTTCGACGTCTCGAATCCCGGGCCCGTCGAGGACAAGATCCTCAACGATGCGAGCTCGCACTCCGCGGTGGTCAACGGCATCGCGCGCGCGCTGTCGGATGCCGTGAACAACCACACGCTGCAGACCTCGGCGTCAACACGCGAGGTGCATGCCTCAGGGAATACGGGCACGATCAGCGTACAGATCGGCCAGGGCTTGTTCCTGCCCGAGCAGGGCGGGCTCTGGTCCAGCGCCCAGCGCGCCCGCTGGGTCGGCGACGACGCGGTCCGCCGCCTCGGGGAGGCGGGCGCCACCCCGGCGATCTTGGCGCAGGCCCGCCTCTGGGCGGGATTCGCCAGCCGGTTGGCCGGCGCCAACCTGTGCGAGGCCGTGATCGATGGCGGTGCCGCCCAAGCCCACACGGTCTTTCTGACTCGCGCGGTCGAGCATTTCACCAAAGCGATCGAGCTGGCCGGCAACGACGCGAACCTCAAGCGGGCAGCCACGGCGGGGCGGGCCTCCACCTACAGGAGCCTCGGCAACTGGACGGCTGCGGTAGCCGACGCGACGCGGGAGCCCGACAGCGCCCGCTTCCAGGCCAAGTACTCCTCTGAGGAGCCGGGCCAGCGCAACGAGCAGTATTTCTACGTGGCGAACGCGCCTTACCGCGCGACCTCCGTGTGGGGCACCATGTACGAGCAGTACTACCT
>JACQVC010000545.1 GCA_016209995.1 Gemmatimonadota bacterium | reverse complement strand
GGCCCACGGTCATGCGGCCGGCGACGGCTGGGTGTACGGTACGGTGGCGGAAGCCCTTCTCACGCACGGCAGCACACCCATCCTGGTCTTCCAGGATGCGCCCCGGCGGAAGCCGCCTCAGCCGCCTCGCCAGAATCACTGGGTTCGGCAGCGCGCGTCCCGGACGGATCAGGCGTGGGTGACCTGAATGACCGGGGCTCCACCCCCTCCCTCGAGGACATAGCGCGGGACCTGGCGCGCACTCACGCCGTGGTGCCGGCCCGCTGGCTGCGGGCTCGCATCCGGCGTCGCGTCCGCGTTCTTCAGGAAGTACACACCGAGGTGACGGCTCGCCTGGCCCGCGGGGCCGTGGACCAGCCTCTGTCGGGTCCTGCCGAGTGGCTGCTCGACAACCAGCACCTGATCGCGGAGGCGCTCCAGCAAGTTCGCCAGGACCTCACGCCGGGGTTCTATCGCGAGCTTCCGCGGCTCGCGGGCACGGGACTGCGGGACGAGCCGCGTGTGTTCGCGGTCGGCCGGGCGCTGGTCGAGGAAGGCGGCGGGCACGTCGATCCCGAGCGAGCCCGGCGCTTCCTCGGCGCCTATCAAGATGTCGCGCCCATGACCATGGGCGAGCTATGGGCGTTTCCCGCGATGCTGCGCCTGGCTGTGCTCGAGGACCTGGCGGCGGCCGGCGCCCAGTTGGTGGACGTGCTCTTCCACGAGCGGCGCGAGCTGCGCAAGATCGCATGGGAGTACCGCCACGCTCCCGTCGAAGAGCGCGTGCCCGGCGGCGTGCGGAGCCTGAGGACCATTGCCGCGGAGGATTGGAAGCTCTTCTTCGAGGCCGTCAGTCGAGTCGAGCAACTCCTGCGGGCCGGCGATCCGGTGGGCGCGTACAGCCGCATGGATTTCGAGACGCGCGACCGCTATCGCAAGGGAATCGAGGAGATCGCGCGGCGCACCGCGAAGCCGGAGGAGCTCGTCGCGCGGGAAGCGACGCGACTGGCGCGCGACTCCCCGCGGGGCAGCGCGCGCGAGCGCCACATCGGCTACCTCCTGATCGACCGCGGCCGCGCACGCTTCGAGAAGGCGCTGGGCTATCGTCCGTCGCCGGGCCTGCGCGTGCGGCGACTGTTCTTCCCCCTCGCGCTTCCGGCCTACGTCGGCGCGATCGCCGCGCTCACGATCGTCGCGCTGCGAGTCGTTCTGTCCCCGCTGCTGGCACAGCCGGGCTCGCTGGCCGCCATGCTGCTGGCGCTCGCCTCGAGCCTCGTGCCGGCCACGGCGGTCGCCGTGGCCATCGTGCACTGGATCGTGACGAACCTGGTGCCTCCTCGCGTGCTCCCGAAGATGGATTATGAGGACGAGATCCCCGAGGAAGCGCGCACCTGGATCGTCACCCCGGTGCTGCTCGGCAGCCGCGAGGAGCTCGACGAGCTCCTGCGGCAGCTCGAGCTCAACTGGATGGGGAACGGCGGGGATAACGTGCGTTTCGCGGTCCTGGCCGACTTCCCGGATGCCGCGGTGCCGAGCCTGCCGGAAGACCGTGAGCTGCTCGATCGCTTGAGCGCCGGGATCGAGGAACTCAACGGGCGGTACGGCGCGGCGGACTCGCAACCCTTCCTCCTCTTGCATCGCGCGCGGCGCTGGAACCCGAGTGAGGGGCGCTGGATGGGGTGGGAGCGCAAGCGCGGGAAGCTGTTCGGGTTCAACAGTCTGATTCTCGAAGATGAGGTTGGAGAGTTCGCCGTGGCGGTGGGCGACGCCAGCCACGCTCGCGGCAGCCGGTACGTGATGACGCTGGACGCCGACACGTTTCTGCCACGCGGCGCCGCCCGGCGACTCGTCGCGACGCTGGACCACCCTCTGAACCGTCCGGAATTCGATCCGCAGGGACGCCTGCGGGCCGGCTACACCGTGCTGCAGCCTCGGGTCGAACTGCGGCCCACGGACGCATCGCGCACGCTGTTCTCGAGAATCTTCGAGGCGGACCGCGGGCTCGATCTCTACTCACGCGCAGTGTCGAACGTCTATCAGGATCTCTTCGGAGTCGGGATCTACGTCGGCAAGGGGATCTACGACGTCGCGGCGTTCGAGCGTACGCTGCGGGACCGGATCCCCGAGAACAGGCTGCTCAGCCACGACCTCTTCGAGGGGATCCACGGGCGCGCGGGGCTCGTTTCCGACGTCGCTGTCTTCGAGGAGTTCCCCGACCTGATCCTGGCGTACCTCCGCCGGCTCCACCGCTGGGTCCGCGGCGACTGGCAGATCGCGCCCTGGCTGCTGCCGGCGGTTCCGTCCGCGGCGGGCCCGAGGATGCGAAATCCGATCGGCTTCCTGGGCCGGCTGATGATCCTGGACAATCTGCGTCGCAGTCTCCTGTTCCCGTCTCTGGTGATCCTGGCGGTTGCGGGGTCCGCATGGTTGCCGGGACCGGCCTGGTGGTGGACCGCCGCCGTGCTGGGCGCGCTCGCCATGCCGCTGCTGTTGGGCAGCCCGATGTTCTTCCGGCTGCGGGCCCAGGTGTCGCCGGTCTGGGCGCCGATGGCGAGCGGCCGAGTCCTCGCGGCCACTGGGCTATGGCGTTGGATCCTGAGCGTCGTGTTTCTGCCCTACCGCGCGTATGTCGAGGCGGACGCGATCGCGCGCACCCTCGTCAGGCTGCTTATTACTCGCAAGCACCTGCTCGAGTGGACGACGCACGCGCAGGCGGGTCGGGCCGCGCGCGACAGCCAGCGCTCTCGCGCCTACTGGGTCGCGGCGGCTCCTGGTCCCGCAGTGGCCGCGGCTGCAGTCGCCGTGGTGGCAGCCGGCCGGCCCGCAGCCCTCGTCCCACTGGCGCCGCTTCTGCTGGCCTGGCTGGTTTCGCCTCAGGTGGCCGCCTGGATCAGCCGCGCGCAGGAACGGAAAGCTCTGTGGCTGAACGCCGCTGAAATTCAGCGCCTGCGTGTGCTGGCGCGGCGGACCTGGGGCTACTTCGAGCACCTGGTCGGCGCGGACGACCACTGGCTTCCTCCGGATCACTGGCAGGAAGATCCGCGCGGCGAGGTGGCTCACCGCACCTCGCCCACCAACATCGGCCTGATGCTCGGCTCCACGCTGTCTGCCTACGACCTGGGCTACGTGACGGCCTCCGAGCTGACTGCCAGGCTATCGAACAGCTTCGAGCAGATGCAGCGGCTGGAACGGTACCGGGGGCATTTCCTGAACTGGTACCAGACGCGCGACCTCTCGCCGCTCGAGCCGCGCTACGTGTCCACAGTGGACAGTGGGAACTTGCTGGCTGCGCTCGTGTCCCTGAAGCAAGCGCTGGCAGAGATCGCGGAGACGCGCATCCCGCGCGCGCGGGAAATCGACGGGATCCTCGATGTCGTCGAGGTGGTCCGTCAGAGCCTGGACGCCGTGACTTCCGCGTGGGCGCAGCGCAAGCCTGTCGCAGACATCCTCGCCCGCATCGCGCAGAGGATCCGCCTGCGCGAGCGGGATCCGGCCGCCTGGCTCGCGCTCTGTCGCGCGCTCGAAGAGGAAGATCTGCCGGCGCTCGATGTCGCCGTGGACGGCCTGATCGCGCCGGGTGAGACCCGCTTCGACCCCGGCGCGCTGGCTCGCCTGCGAACCTGGCTGCGCCGCCTCCGCCACCAGGTCGCGGCCGCCTGCCGCGAAGCGCATACGCTGGTGCCCTGGCTCGCTTCGCTGGCGGAGGCGCCCGCGCACCTGCGCGCTGGCGCGGCGGATCCCGCGCTGCGGCGCGCGTACCAGGCGCTAGAGGATGATGTGCCGCCGGCGTGCGTGCTGAGAGAGGTCCCCGCGGTGTGCGACCGCCTGCGGCGGCGCTTGACGCGACTGGCGCAAGTCGCCGGCGCTCCCGGCGAGGATGCGACGCGGCTGGCGGTCCGCGAGTGGATCGAGCCGTTTCACGAGCGACTCGACCGAGCTGCGGTCCTGGCCTCGAGAATCCATGACGATATCGCGGCGCTGTGCTGGCAGGCGGAAGCCTGGATCGTGGACACGGATTTTCAGTTCCTCTTCGAGCCGCGCCGGAAGCTGTTTCGCATCGGATACTTCGTAACGACGGGCGAGCGGGACCAGAGCTTCTACGATCTCCTCGCCTCCGAAGCACGGATCGCCAGCATGTTGGCGGTCGCCAAGGGCGACGTGCCCGCCGCGCACTGGCTGCATCTGGGCAGACCGTTCGGCAAAGTCGCAGGCAAGGCCGTGCTCCTGTCCTGGGCGGGCACGATGTTCGAGTACCTGATGCCGTCATTGCTGGCGCGAAGCCCGGATGGAACTCTGCTCGATCTCGGCTCGCGGCAGGCCATTCGTACTCAGATCCGGTTTGCGCGCCGCCGTGGAATCCCGTGGGGCATCTCGGAGTCCGCCTACGATCACCTGGATGCGCACGGCACGTATCAGTATCGCGCTTTCGGCGTGCCGGAGCTCAGCATTCGCCGGGATCCGGGCAGTCGGATCGTGGTCTCGCCGTACGCCTCGGTGCTGGCGCTGTCGTTCGCGCCGCTCGAGGTCTCCGTGAACCTCGAGCGCCTGGCCGCGCTCGGCATGATGGGCGAGTACGGGCTGTACGAGGCGCTGGACTTCGGTCGCAGCGACGGCCGGCCGTTCGGTCGGCCGCGCGTGGTTCGCTCCTTCATGGCGCACCATCAGGGCATGATCCTGCTGGCGCTGGCCAATCACCTCACGGGACACCGCATGGTCAGCAGGTTCCACCGCGACCCTCGCGTGGCGGCGGTCGAGTATCTGCTGTACGAGCGAGCGCCCGGTCACGTCCGCCTCGAGCCGCGGCCTCCCGTCCCCTCGCCGCAGCGCCGGCTTCTGGCCGCCGCCACCCCCGTCGAGTCCTGGACTCTGCCCGCGGACGGCGTGCATCCGCAAGCTCAGGTCCTGTCGAACGGCCCCTTCAGCGTGATCGTGACGCGGCGGGGCGGCGGCGCCGTCTGGTGGAAGGGGCGGGCGATGACTCGCTGGAGTCCGGATGCCGCGGACGACCGTTCGGGTACCTGGCTCTACCTTCAGGACCTCGAGAGCCAGGACCTCTGGTCGCCCGCGCCTGCGCCCATGGGCACGCGACTCGACGGCGAAGCGGTGGTGTTCGGGCCACACCGAGCGGAGTGGTCGGGCTCGCACCGCGGAATTGCGAGCCGCCTCGACGTAACCGTGCCACCAGGCGCCGACGTCGAGATCCGGCGCCTGGTCCTGCGCAACGATGGAACCGTGACCCGGCGGCTGCGCATCACCAGCTACGGGGAGCCCGTGTTGGCTGAGCCGCGAGCTGATGAGCGGCACCCTGTTTTCAACAAGCTGTTCATCGAGGCGCAGTACCGGCCCGACCTGAGCGCCCTCGTCTTCCATCGCCGGCGAGCCGCCCCGGAGGAACCGGGAGGGTTCCTCGCGCACGGCGTTTCCATACAAGGGATCGACGCGCCCGTGTCATACGAGGCGGATCGTGCCCGGTTCTTGGGACGCACGGGGTCTCCGCGGGATCCGGAGGCGCTTCGCCGGGGAGCGGGCCTGTCGGGCACCGTCGGCGCGACACTGGATCCGATCTTCAGCCTCTCGGTCCCCCTCGAGCTCGAGCCCGGACGGCGAGTCGAGCTGTGCTTTCTGACGGCCGCCGGAGAGACAGAGGGCGCCGTGCTCGCCGCGCTCGATGCGTACCGCTCGCCCGCGCGCTGGGGCTGGGCGTTCGGCCGCGCGCGCGAATCGGTGCGGGCCCGGCTGCTCGCGCTGGGTCTCGCCCCTGACCGCGCGCGAGACATACAGCAACTCGTCTCGGCGCTCCTCTATCCGTACCACGCCTCACGGACGACCTCGCCTGCGACTGCGGGAGCCATCTTCCGCCGGGATGTCCTCTGGGCGCTCGGCATCTCCGGGGACCACCCCATTCTGCTCGTCGGCGTGACCGATCCGGAGGACACGGCCCCACTGGCGGAAATGCTGAGGATGCACGCCTGGCTGCGCGACTCCCGGCTCCACGTGGACCTCGTGGTGCTGGATGAATCGCCGTCGGGATACGCGCAGCCGCTCCTGCAGTGGCTCAGGCGGACCCTCGCCCGTCTGACCGGAGCCGAGCACCTGGGTCCCGCCGCGGGCGTGCACTACGTCTCCGTATCTCGCCTCAGCGAGCCGGAACGCGAGGCGCTGCGAGCGGCCGCGGCCCTTCACTTGCGCGTGCCGCTCGGACCGTGGCGCGCTCAGCTCGATGCGCTAGCCGAAGAACCGCTGCGGCTGCCGCCGTTCGTCCCCGTGCCCTCGACCCCCGTGGTCGCTGAGCCGACTCCGCCGGTCGAGCGGCCGCCGGACCTCCGCTTCGACAACGGGCTGGGAGGCTTCACCCGCGATGGTCGCGAGTACGTGATCCATCTCGAGGGCGGGCACGCGACGCCCGCGCCCTGGATCAACGTCGTGGCGTCGCCCGTCGCCGGATTCACCGTCTCGGAGCGCGGCAGCGGGTTCACCTGGGCCGTCAACAGCGGCGAATTCCGCTTGAGCACCTGGTCGAACGATCCGGTGCTGGACTCGCCCGGCGAAGCGCTCTACCTCCGCGATGAGGAGACGGCCGCTATCTGGTCGCCCACGCCCGGCCCCAAACCCGTCGCTGCTCCGTACCAGGTCCGGCACGGAGCGGGCTACAGCACCTTCCACCACCGCAGCCATGGGCTCGATCAGCAGCTCCGGCTCTTCGTCGCGCGGCGCGAGCCGGTCAAGATCCTCGAGCTTCGTCTCGAGAACCTGTGGAATCGCGCGCGGCGAGTCACGGCAACCTATTTCGTCGAGTGGGTGCTGGGCGCGGGTCGTGCCGCCGCCGCCCCTCACGTCGTCACGGAGTTCGACCACACCGATGGGATTCTCACGGCGGAGAACCGCTTTGCCCCGGCTTCAGGTCCGCAGGTGGCGTTCCTGGCCACCGGTGACCGGCCACACGGCTGGACCGCGGACCGGCGCGAATTCCTCGGGCGCGGCGGGCCGGCGGACCCCGAGGCCCTGCACCGCATTGGACTGGCCGGCAGGGCCGGGGCAGGACTGGACCCGTGCGGAGCTCTCCAGGTCCACGTGGATCTCGCCCCGGGCGAGACGCGCACGGTCCACTTCTTCCTGGGCGCTGCCGACTCGCCGGCCGCGGCCGCGCACCTGGTTCGGGAGCTGCGAGCGCCCGGTGCGGTGCAGGCGCGCTGGCACTATGTCACGGACTTCTGGGAGGACATGCTGGGCCGCATCGAGGTGCGGACGCCCGATCCCGCTCTGGATCTGTTCCTGAACCGGTGGGCGCCGTATCAGACTCTGGCTTGTCGGCTCTGGGGGCGTTCCGGCCTCTACCAATCGAGCGGCGCGTTCGGTTTCCGCGACCAGCTGCAGGATGCGCTCGCTTTCCTGCACTGCGAGCCGAGTCTCGCGCGCGAGCAGATCGTCGCAGCCGCGCGCCACCAGTTCCAGGAAGGCGACGTGCTGCACTGGTGGCACCCGCCCCGAGGGGCTGGCATCCGGACACGCTGCTCCGACGACTTGCTCTGGCTTCCCTTCGCTGTGGCGAGCTACGTCGAGGCCACGGCCGACCGACAGATCCTCGCTGAGCCTGTCCCCTTCCTCGCAGGGCCGCCGCTGGCGCCTCAGGAGATGGAACGATACGGCCAGTTTACGTCCGGACCGGTCGCGTCGCTCTATGAGCACTGCTTGCGCGCCCTCCACAAGGGAATGACCAGGGGCCGCCACGGCCTGCCACTCATGGGATCCGGAGACTGGAACGACGGCATGAACCGCGTTGGACGCGGCGGCCGCGGCGAGAGCGTGTGGCTCGGCTGGTTCGCGTGCGCCACCGCGCTGCGCTTCGCCTGCGTCTGCGACCTGGTTCAGGATGAGCCTGAGGCCGCGCGGCTGCGGGCGGCCGCCCAGGACGTTCGGGCCAAGCTCGAGGAGTTCGCCTGGGACGGCGAATGGTATGTGCGCGCGACTTATGACGACGGGACGATCCTCGGCTCGAAAAACAGCGTGGAAGCGCGCATCGACTCGCTGAGTCAGAGCTGGGCCGTGTTGTCCGGAGTCGCCGACCCGGCGCGCGCGCGCACGGCCATGGAGTCGGTGTGGCGTGAACTCGTGAAGCTCGAGGAACGCTTGGTGCTGCTCCTGGCGCCGCCTTTCGAGCGCTCCGCCGAATGGCCGGGATACATCAAGGCTTACCCGCCCGGCATCCGCGAGAACGGGGGACAGTACGCGCACGCCGGAACCTGGGTGGCCTGGGCCTTCGCGCGCCTGGGCGATGGCGTGCGCGCTCACGAAGTCTTTCGCATCCTCAACCCCGTGGACCGGGCCTTGACGCCGCGCGCGGTCCGCCACTACCGAGTCGAGCCCTACGTCATCGCCGGCGACGTCGGCGGCGCGCCGCCTCATCGCGGGCGAGGCGGATGGACCTGGTACACGGGCGCGGCCGGCTGGATGCTGCGGCTTGGGCTGGAGGCGCTGCTGGGGCTCCGCCCGGCGCGCGGCGGGTTCCGCTTCCACCCCTGCATTCCGCCTACGTGGCCCGAGTACGACATCTTGCTGCGCAGGGGCGGCGCGCGGTACGCCATCCGGGTGCTCAATCCGGACCGAGTGAGTCGGGGCGTGCAGGCCGTCGAGATCGACGGAACTCCCGTCCCTCCGCGCGACGTGCTGGACCTGCCGGATGATGGACGCGCGCACCGGGTCGTCGTGTACCTGGGAAGCGGAGCCGACGAGAAGGCCGCCGTCGGGGGTGCCGGCTAACACCAGGCGGCGTTCCGGTGTCATTGTTATCGCCCATCCAGCCGTGTGAGCAGCTCAACATGGCTGCCAGACCCCGGCGAGCTTCCTCCGGACTCGCCGCGGTGGACCGGATCATCTACGGATATTCCGTTGTCGTCATGAGAAAGGAGACAGAGCATGAATAGGCGGATCACCGGGCGAGGAGCCTGGGCGGTAGGCATCGGCCTCGCGATGCCATTCAGCCTGGCCGGGCAGCAGCCGGTCGCCCCACCTGCCGGCCAGACAGCGCCCTATGTGGTGGGCGAAGCACGTCCACCCCTCGAGCCGGGCAAGACGCTCGTCACCATGACCCTCGAGGAAGCCATCCAGCGCGCCCTCGCCACGAACCTGGATGTCCAGAGCGCCAGGCTCGGCCCGTTGCTGCAGGACTACTCGCTGCGGGCTGCGGAGGCCGCGTTCAGTCCGACGTTCAGCATGACCTACGGCTACAACAACTCGACGAACCAGTCGACCAGTCAGCTCGACGGCGGCGCGACAATCAAGAACGAGCGGCAAACGTTCAACACTTCTCTGTCGAAGACCATGCCGTGGTACGGTGGCCGCCTCGCCGCCAGCTTCAACAACGGTCGCAACGAGACGACCAACGCCTTCGCCACGCGCAATCCCAGCTATAGCTCGACCGTCAGCTTCAACTACACGCAGCCACTCCTGGCCGGTCTGCGGACCGATGACCAGCGCGCCGCGCTCGAGACGCAGCGGATCCAGAGTCAGATTACCAACCTCCAGCTGTTCACCCAGATCGAGAACATTACGTACCAGGTCAGGCAGGCGTACTGGGGTCTGCGCTCCGCCATCGAGCAGATCGAGATTCAGCGTCGCGCCCTGGCGCAAGCGCAGCAATTGAGAGAGGAGAACCGGGTCAGGGTGCAGCTCGGGCGCATGACTGAGCTCCAGCTGGTTCAGGCGGAGGCGCAGGTGGCGAGCGCCGAGCAGAGTCTCTTGAACGCCGAGATTCAGTGGCGCAATCAGGAATTCGCCTTCAAGCGACTGCTGCTGGCCGGGGCGGACGACCCGCTGCTCGATCAAACCGTGAATCCCACGGATCGGCCGACGCTCACGGAACAAGCGGTCGACATCGCGGCCGCCGTCGAGGTGGCATTGCGGGAACGCGCGGATCTCCAGCAACAGCGCCAGCAGCGGGAGATCTCGGAGGTCAACCTGGACGTGTCCAGGACGAACACCCTCCCGGACCTCGCCCTCTCGGCTGCCTATTCGCTGCAAGGC
>JACQVC010000523.1 GCA_016209995.1 Gemmatimonadota bacterium | reverse complement strand
TGGACGCGGGAAACGCCTGGGGCCCGAGCGACGCACCCAGCGAGGCACTCATCTCAACGGGCGCCGAGCTCGCGGCGAGAATCCTACCGCTGTGGACCAGCTCACTGACGCTGCGCCTCGGCGTCGCGGCCGCTCTCACCGATACAACCGGCGTCAGCGTGTATTTGCGACTGGGGCAGACGTTCTGAAGTGCGTGTCGTCATTCCGGCGAAAGCCGGAATCCAGTGCAGTTGCGGCTCCGAATCCAAACTGGATTCCCGCTTCCGCGGGAATGACGCCGCGAATCAGGACGCCGGTCTCCGGCCCGGCGAGCCGCCTGCGCCCACGTCTGCGACCGATTCGGGCATCCCGGCAACCTCGGACATGCGGTCGATGGACCGGAGCATCTCCTGACGCACCCGGGCAAACTCGCTTTCCGCTGCCGGCGAGCGTTCCTCGCGCACGGCGACGCCGGCAGCGTTGAGCTGCCGAACCAGACCAATGAATCGGTCCGCTTCGTTGCGCAGGGAAAGATATTTGCGCTCGTTGGGAAGCAGCGGCGCGGCGAGCTGCCAAACCCCGGCCTCGAGCATGAGTACGCCGACCAGCACCACGATCATCCGGATGGCCATCCCGCTGAAGAGCAGGGCACCAGCAAACACCATCACCATCCCGATGATCGGCAAGCCGACATCGAAGAACTTCCGCAGCTTCCTCACTGGCGGCTCCGCTTGATGGGTCTGTGTATGGGGAGTGTCTGCGCGACTGCCTACCTGCAAGATAAGCACGAAGCACCCTGCCAAGCCAACGGTGGCATGCAAAGGGTCACAATCTGGAGGAAGCGGGGGAGGGCGTCGGCTGCCTATCGCCCGGCGAAGTGTATCCTTTGTTGGACAAGAAGCTTGACCTACAAGATCTAGTGGCACTATATTGACATCACCTCAACATATGGTGGAGCGACGAGAAACTTCTCCACACGGCAGACGCGATTGAGAACGCTGGCTTCCGAGGGTTGTCAACGAATCCACAACCGGGTTTTCCACCGGTTTCCACATTTCCTCCCCCGGAGTTTCTGATGTTTTCGTCCTCACCAGCCGGTGATCGGCCGCTGGCTCCCGCACCGCACGACGTGATGCCTGGTGACCTGCCTGCTGCGCTGCTCTCGGATAACGCACGCATCGTTCTCGCTCGCCGTTATCTGAAGAAGGACGAGAGAGGCAACGCGACGGAGGAGCCGGAGGCGATGTTCTGGCGGGTGGCGCGCGTGGTCGCGGAAGAGGACCGCCAGCACGGTGCCTCGGAGGCGGCCGTCGAAGAGCTGGCCCGCCAGTTCTACGAGCTGATGGTGACGGGCGCGTTCGAGCCCAATTCGCCCACGTTGATGAACGCGGGTCGCCCGCTGGGTCAGTTGAGCGCGTGCTTCGTGCTGCCCGTGGAGGACTCGATCTCGAACGAGAAGGACGGGATCTACGACACGCTCAAGGCCATGGCGCTGGTGCACCAGTCGGGCGGCGGCACCGGGTTCTCGTTTGCGCGGCTGCGCCCGCAGGGCGATGTCGTACGCTCGACGATGGGTGTGGCGAGCGGTCCGGTATCGTTCATGCGACTGTACGACGCGAGCACGGAGGTCGTGAAGCAGGGCGGGACGCGTCGTGGCGCCAACATGGGCATCCTGCGCGTCGACCATCCGGACATCCGCCAGTTCATCACCTGCAAGATGGACACGTCGCAGGTGACGAACTTCAACATCTCGGTGGCGATCACGGACGAGTTCATGCAGGCGGTGGAAGAGGGGCGCACGTACGAGCTGGTGAATCCGCGCTCCGGGGAGGTCACGGGCCGAGAGGATGCGCGTGAGATCTTCTCGATGATCGTGCACGGTGCCTGGCTCACCGGTGAGCCGGGCGTCTTCTTCATCGATCGCGCGAATGCGTACAACCCGGTGCCACACCTCGGAGACTACGAAGCCACGAATCCGTGCGGGGAGCAGCCTCTGCTGGCGTACGACGTCTGCAATCTGGGGAGCGTGAACCTGGGTCAGTTCGTGAGGGACGGGCGCGCGTTCGCCGGCGAGCTGAAGGAGGCGGAGGAGCGCATCGATTGGACCGGGTTGGCGCGCGTCGTTCATCTCTCGACGCATTTCCTGGACAACGTGATCGCTGCGAACCGCTATCCGTTGCGGGCGATCGAGGACCTGGCCCACCGCATTCGCCGGATCGGGCTGGGTGTCATGGGGTGGGCTGACATGTTGGTGCGTCTCGGCATCCCCTACGACTCGGCGGCAGCGGTCGAGTTTGGTCGCACAGTCATGGCGTTCGTCGATAGCGAGGCGAAACGCGAGTCGGAGCGGTTGGCCGGGGAGCGCGGCGCGTTCCCGGAGTGGGAGCGTTCGATCTGGGGGCCCGCGGCCACCTGCGCTCGCCGGTCCAAGGGGGAGCGGATCCGTCCCGAGCTGCGTCTGCGGAACTGCAACCTCACGACCGTGGCCCCTACGGGGACCATCTCGATCTTCGCGGGTTGCAGCAGCGGGATAGAGCCCCTCTTTGCCGTTGCCTTCATGCGGAACCAGGCCGGGGTGATGATGCCCGATGTGAATTCCGACTTCGTCAAGGCGGCGAGGGACGGCGGCTGGTATACGGATGAGCTGATGGAGCGCATCGCCAGAGAGGGGCACATCCATTTCGCTGAGGTGCCCGAGGACATACAGCGCGTCTTCGTCACGGCGCACGACATTACGCCGGACTGGCACGTGCGCACGCAGGCGGCGTTTCAGGAATTCGTGGATTCGGCCATCAGTAAGACCACGAACTTCCCGCGCCAGGCGACGGAGGAAGATGTCCGCAGGATCTACGAGCTGTCGTACCGGCTCGGCTGCAAGGGTGTAACCGTGTACAGGGACGGCTCCCGCCCGAATCAGGTGCTCTCCACAGGGAAAACCCACCAGGCCACTCCCGCTAGTCCGAGCATCGTGCACCTGGAGCAGGCACTCGCCGACGCCCGCGAGGAGAACCACAAGCTTCGCGTGCTCGTGGAACAATACGAGCGCGAGTGGAAGCAGCGGGACGAGGAAGCGGCCGCAGCGCGCAACAAACGGCAGCGCCCACAGGTGCTGCGGGGACGCACGATCAAGCTGAACTCCCCGCTCGGTGACCTCTACGTCACGATCAACGAAGACGAGTCGGGCCGTCCCTTCGAAGTCTTCTGCACGCTCGGCAAGGCCGGTGGCGCGGCGATGGCCGACACCGAAGCGATTGGTCGTCTGATCTCGCTGGCTCTACGGTCGGGCATTCCGATCACCGCGATCCACGGCCAGCTGCGCGGAATCTCGTGCGATCGCGCCGTGGGCGTGGGGCCGCACAAGGTATTGTCCGTGCCGGATGCCATCGCGCAAGCGATCGAGCGGTACCTGGAGGAGAAGGCCGGCGTCCAGCAGGAGTTGCCGATGGCGACGCCGCTGCGGCTCGCATCCGGAGGGGTCGCGCCGGCGCCGGAGATGCGCACCGGCTACGATCCGGGCAAGAACTTCCTGGGCACGTGCCCGGATTGCGGAGCGGGCCAGCTCGAGTTCGCCGAAGGATGCCTCAAGTGCCATGTGTGCGGCTACAGCGAATGCGGATGATCCAATGACGCGGGTGTGCGGCGAACGAGGCCGCCAAGACGGCTGCGCGCCGTCCGATCGAAGCCGATCGGGAGTCATTGTGTGGAGGCGGCTCTACGACGTCGGGACCCCACGCACACAGACGTTTGCGTGGGGTGAGGGCGTGGTGGCGTCGGCTCGCGCCGGGAGTATCCCCCGTCCTCACGGCCAGCGGGGAAGGGGAGCAGAGTGATCGGGGCGTAGTGAGGCATCATGGATTGGACACTGCCCCGATCGGTCCCTGTCCAATCCACTCCTAGCAATCCCTAACAGGGAGGGAACAATGGCCGCGAAGAGAAAGGCGAAGAAGGCGACGAAGAAGAAGGCCACGAAGCGGAAGGCCAAGAAGGGCAAAAAGAGGTAGTTTTGCCCGGCCGGCCAGCGGCCTCGTAGGCCGGGCCGGCGCAGTCCGTGATAGGACTCGGGGCGTGCGCGATTGCAGGCGAGCCTGCGCACGCCCCGACGAGTACGCCATCCGCAGAATCCTGCTGGTCCCCCTTTTCCTCCGCCATCTCATTTGACACTTTCTCTCTTCGCCACATTCCACGCGAGCGAGATCGCATGCCAGGATCACAACACAACCGAAGCGAAGCGAAGGTCAGCGAAGGGGAAGGGAGAGGGGTGAGAGGAGGAGAGAAAGGGGGGTAG
>JACQVC010000529.1 GCA_016209995.1 Gemmatimonadota bacterium | reverse complement strand
GCGTCCCCGCGTGAGATGATTTTCTCGCCGACTTACCTTCTCGTAGGTTGCTCGGCGCGGTCTGCCGCTACGGCGTCGGTACCGCAGTCACCTGAGCCAGTGTCGCCTCGAACGCCTTGCGCTGCTCGTCGTTGAAGGCGACCACGAAGGTGATCTGCTCGTACTCCTCTGGAGTCAGCCCGGCGCCCTGGATGGCCTCTGCGGTGCGCTCCTTCATCTGCTCACGAAGCCGTGCCTGCGCCTCGGCGGTCTTGTTTCCGATCTGGGCGAGCTGAGCCTGGATCTCGTCCCGGATCTTGCCGATTGCGACGTACGTCCTGGTGAACGTGAGCAGCTTTTCCTGGCTTGGGATCGGGATTTCCTGCGCGCTCAACGCGCGCGGCGCGCCCAGGGTCAGGAAGGCCAGGGTGAGGGCGAGAGTCATGCTGGGTAGAGATGCGTAACGCGTGCGGCTGTCCATCGGCTCCTGCGCTTTCTGAGGTCCAGATCAATCGCCTCGATACAGTATTCTAGAGGGCGCCCACGGAGGGGTCAAGCAGGCGGCCTCCTCCCGTCCGCTTGGCCCTCAGCGACTGAGCAGGGTTAGCGTAGTGAATGCCGCAGCGGCGGCTCTTAATTCGCAGCCTGCTGAACCCTCACGACTCGGAGGGTCGTGCCCTGGCCGCAGACCGAGGACTCGGCGAGCGTGCCTTCGACGGCGACGTCCTCCCCCGGCTCGAGTCCGGCGGTCTGACCCGCCAGCGTGTACAGCTCACCATCCTCGCCGCGCATGGCCGGGCACCTATCGCCCTCATCCGTCATGCGCCCCCTCCTGAGCAGCGTGCCCTGGGCGTTCGTGACGTAGAAGAGCTCGGACATGGCGAGCGGCTGGAAGTAGACGTCCATCACGATGAAGGCGTGGCTCCGGTCCCAGGTGGCCCACTCCGGAATCGTCACGCTTTCCGAGATCTCGCCCTGCGGCGTGGTCAGGAGCGGAGCGAGGACCTCGAAGCCGGAGCGCGTGCCGCCGAGGCAGAGGTAGACGGGCGTGATCGCCGGCAAGTTGATGGTCCGAACCTGGACGACGGTGCCGGGTGGACCGCTGCGGGGAGTGAACACGGATTCGCGTGCACGCGCGACGGCGTCCAACCGCGGAGTCTGACGTGGGGTTTGTGCGGCCGTGTCCTGGACCGCACTGAACGCGAAGAGCAGGGCCAACGGGGCGATCAGGGTCCCGAACGCGAATCTCGCGCTTCGAGGCCGTGGCAGGGAGGTACGCATGGGAAGCCCCCGTGTTAGCGACGCCCTCCCCGACACACCATTCCCCGCGTCGGGTCAGGCGTCATAAACCTACTGCATTCTTGGCTGTTTTCTGTGGCTGGTCAAGGGCTTAGGGCGGGCCCGGGGGCTGGGTAGCGCTGAAGGGCCTGCAGGGGGCTAGGGGGTGCGCAGGGCGCGTATCAGTCGCGTGAAATCCGCGTTCGGCCTGACCGGGCCGTGAATCGGCACGTGCCGGTCGACGCGCAGACCCCGTTTCACAATGTTTTCGTTGAGGTTGGCCGCAAACGGGGCTGCCCCCGGCGTCAGGAAAGCGCCGAACAGATCTGCCTGGACGAGTATCCGCTCTCGCGGGAAGTGCACCATGAGCAGCGTGGCGGCGTGGGGGCTACCCTGCACGTGATAGATGGCCATATCGCGCAGCGGGTCGCGCACGGTCTGCTCGCTTCCTACGGCTTCGATAGTGACGGGCCGGGGGTTGCTGGCCAGAGCGTCGGCGACGCTGCGGTGAGGGCGCGTCGCCAGCTCCTCGAAGAAGGCGCGGCTCGCCTCATGGGTGACGATCGTGAGCCCTTCGGACACGGCCGCGCGCAGGCCGCCCGAGTGGTCAAAATGATGATGGGTCACGATGGCCTTCGTGAGCGGCTTGTCGGGCTTGACCTCTCGGGCCCTGGCGATGACGGCCAGCGTGCGGCTGTCGTTCTGCGGCACCTCGATCAGCTCGGTGTGGTCGGAGAACTCGACGAGCACGCTATTGTGCGATTGCCCGGCCAGCAGCCAGATCCCGTCGGCAACCTGCTCGACCGTGACGTTGACCGTCGGAGTGGCGGCGGCGGTCGCGCGCACGGCCTCCGGAGCGGCCAGGTCGCCTACATCCGCGTTCACGGCGGTGGCGCTGATCCCGATCTCGGCCACTGGCCAACGGTCGATCTTCGACGCGATACGTGTGGGCAGCATGAGGCCTTCGACCTGCTGGTAGTTCGACAGCGTGGTCTCGAGGGTCACGTCACCGAGGTTGGTGTTGTACGACGTGGAGGTGATCCGGACCGGCAGCCCGGACGTGCCGTCCACGACGAGCGTGAGCTGGTCACCTGCGGCCGTGGTGATATCGACGACATCCATGCCCTCGATGTGGCGAGCTCCCGAGACCCTGGCGGCCGGATCCAGAGCCGTCTGAATGACGCCGATCGGATGGTGGAGGATGTACTCGGCCCGGCGACCTTTCGCGTCCAGGTCGGAAATGCGAGTGGCCCGGCCGTTTGCTTCCGCGTTGTAACCGATGTCGCCGTCCACCCCGAAGTTCTGGCGTCGGATCGGAGCGAGAGCGGTCGCAAAGGCTGCGGTCAGGTCTTGCTCCTGACGTGCGCGTTCGTTCGTGAAATCGATACTCCGCTGGAAGCGGGTCACGTTGAAGATCGGGAGGTCGCTGTCCGGCGTGAGGTTCTGCCCCAGGGTGCCGTTCGTTCCCGAGCCCTCGAGCACGAGCGTGCTCACCGCAGCGATTCGCTCATTTCCTCCGAGCGCGACGGCGGTCTCCTGGACGATCCTCATCTCCGGCCTAGCGCAGGCGCCGGCGACAGCCGTGGTCAGGACCACTCCAAAGACTCGCCTCATAACCGCCTCCGCGTGGTCAGTCTTCGGTGCTGACACCCCGAGTTGCGCTCCGAGCCGCAGCGCCGGAAAAGGTCACCCGGCAGTATAAACGTGGCCGACACGAGGCTCAAACCTGCGCAAACAACCGCCACTGCCCCCCCCTCGCCTTGAGAACGACCGCCCGCGCGTACATGTTTAGTTAGCGGAAGGGATGTGAACATGGCCAATGTGGAAACGAAGGCAAGGCGCGGTGAAGCCACGGCCGACTTCTTCCCTCTGCTGGGCGTCGACCACATCGAGTTCTATGTCGGCAACGCCAAGCAGGCGGCCCTCTTCTACGAACGCGGCTTCGGCTTCCTGAACGTCGCTCACTCGGGCCTGGAGACGGGTGCGCGGCAAGTCGCTTCCTACGTCATGGAGCAGGGCAACATCCGGCTGGTGTTTTCGTCCGCGTATGCGCCCGACCACGCGATCGCGAGGCTCGCGCACGTTCACGGAGACGGTGTCGGCGTCATCGCGCTGGCCGTGCCGGACGCGGAGCGCGCGTACCGGGAGGCGACTCGCCGGGGTGCCGAGGCCGCGATCGAGCCGGTCGTGGAGGAGGACGAGCACGGCGTGCTTCGCCATTCCGCCGTCCACGGCTACGGTGATACTCTCTT
>JACQVC010000537.1 GCA_016209995.1 Gemmatimonadota bacterium | reverse complement strand
GCACGTACAGCGCGCCGTCGGGGCCCTGCCGCACGTCGCGGATGCGCTTCTGCAAATCGGTCAACAGCCGCTCCTCGGCAACGACCTTCTCGCCGTCGAGAACGAGGCGTACGAGGAAGCGCCCCTCCATCATGCTCATCGCCCCGACGAAGAGATTGCCCCGCCATTCCGGAAACAGCACGCCCGAGTAGAAGGTCATGCCCGATGGCGCGATCGACGGAACCCAGTAGTAGACCGGCTGCTGCATCCCTTCCCGCGCGGTCGACCCGTCGCCAACCGGCGCGCCGGAGTACTGCAGCCCGTAGCTGATCTCCGCGTAGCCGAGATTCGCCCCGGGTCGGGCGATATTGACCTCGTCGCCGCCCATCGGCCCGTGTTCCAGCGTCCAGAGCTGGCCGGTCCCCGGATGGATGGCCGCCCCTTCCGGATCCTTCATGCCCCGCAGGTAGATGTCAGGCCGCGCGTCCGGCGTCTTCACGTAGGGGTTGTCCGCCGGGATGGATCCGTCCCGATTCACGCGCAGCACCTTCCCGTGGAAGCTGTCGAGCCGTTGCGGCCAATCATCGAGCGGTACGGTGACGCCAGACGGCGTCGCCGTCGTGATGAACAGGGTTCCATCGGGCGCAAAGGCCAGCCGGCGGTCGCCGCCCTCGACGATCACCTGCGCCGCTTCCAGCCTCGTCCCGTCGGCCGAGAGTCGGGCCCGCCCGACACGCTCGAAGCCGACGCGCGTCGCTTCGCGCTCTTCAGGCGACTTGACCATCCACGCCGTGAGCAATGCCGCGTCGAACGGACCGCCTGACTCGCCATCCGGCGGCGCGAAGTAGGTGAAATAGACGAACCGGTTCTCCGCGAAATTCGGATCGAGCGCCACGTCGAGCAGGCCTTCGCCACCCGACGCCCGGATCGCGGGAAGGCCTCCCAGCGGCTCGGACATCTGCCCCTGCGCGTCGATGATCCGCATCCGGCCGGGCCGCTCGGTCACCAGCATCCGCCCGTCGGGCAGGAAGGCCAGGCCCCATGGATGGACCAGGCCGGAAGCGACCTCTTCGACCCTGTACGCCGACGGAGTGTCTGGCGCGGGGGCGCCGGTCTGGTATCCGACGCTGGGCGCCTCTACCACGGCCGGTCCTTCCTCGGACCCACCACAGGCAACCGTCAGCACGAGCGCGGCGGACGCCAAGCACATCGCCATGACGGATGTTGCAGGCTTGAACAGGTTCCAGGTTTGCATCTCATCTCCCTTGAAAGTAACGACGCGCTCGCGTGTGAGCGTGACGCCCGACGAGCGCCAGCGTGGCCGATGAACGTGGCCTCGTGCCCGACCTTTCAGGCTGAGGCCGAGGCTCAATTGTTGGACAGGTTCGGTTGCGATCTCAAGAGCGGAAACGGACGGACCCCGCCGCTCAGGACGGTGCGGGTGGGGACCCCGTTGCCGCACAAGAGACAGAAAACCGTTAAGATCGCCGTCGAAACCGCGGTGGGACGTCAGAGTGGCGGCCGATAGTCGCTTCTGCTTTACGCGGTCTTCGAGAGGGCTCGTCGCAGGGAGAACGGGAGCCGCATCGCCAGAAATCCTCGGAAGCTCGCAGGCCTCTCGCGTCTCTATCGGGGCGACGAGGTGTTTTGCGGAGGCCATTCGGGCCAGACATTGCCGGAGGTGGCCTCGAGAGGAATCGGCCCCACCAGCGAAAATCCTGGGACGAAGCCCGCCGGCTGCGGACGCGGGGGCGGTGGCGGCTGGTGGTCTGCGGCCGTCGTGGACCGCATCTCGTTCCAGCCCACGTGCGCGGTGACGTGTTTGTCGAACGTCGGGAGCTCGCCGTCACCCCAGTCCTCGTGGAGGATATTGAACGTCAGCGTGTCACCCTCGATCCGGAAGTCGTCGAGCGCCGCCATCGTGTACGGGTTGTCACAGGTGCCGCACACCATGCCCCGAAGTCTGTCGCCGACCTTCTTGATAATGAAGTACTGTTTCGGCGCCCCGACACCGAAGCCCAGCCACACGCCGATCACATCCTGCTCGGTCAGGCGTGACTTCCACGGACCCGGCTGAATGTAGGGGAGCCCGTCGGCACCGTCGGTGTTCCGACGAAGGCTGTTCGCCGGCACCGGCGGACGACTCTTCGGCAGAACGGACACCATCGCGGGTATCGGATCCGGTCCACGCGGATCCTTGATCAGCACGCGTTCGAACCTGCCGCCGCCAGGCGCGCCGCTCGTCCCGTTCACGATCAGACGGCCCTGGCTGAACCTGGCGATCGCCGCGTCCTTGTACGCGGTGCTGCCGTCCAGGTTCACATGGGTGACCTCGAACCTGATCCCGTCTGGTCCGAACGTCCCGTCGACGAACGCCAGCGTCGTCGCGTCGGCGCAGTAGGTGCAGTACACGCCCCTGACCGTGGCACCGCGAATCGAGAATTCGTAGGTGTGGGCCTCGCCGCGATCCGTTCTCCAGCCACCCCGATAATCGTCGGCATTCTGACCCGCGGCCGCGCGGGCGAACAGGAGCACGGCGACCAGCATCACGATTTGTCTCATGAGCGCTTCAGATCTGATCGCGGTTCGATCTGGTAGACGTCTTCTCGGCCGGCCGCACGCTGACCGAGACTATTGCTGACCGTTCGGCGGCGCTCCGCGGCCCCGTCCGCCACGGCCACGTCCACCCTGGAAATCCGCCTGCAGCAGGTGCGTCAGCG
>JACQVC010000549.1 GCA_016209995.1 Gemmatimonadota bacterium | reverse complement strand
TGAGGGACGTGATCGCCAAGTTCGACCCGAACGTGGGGAACGATCCGGAGCTGACGGCCGCGCCGAGCCAGGTTCAGGCCGCGATTCGCTTGGCCCGGGAGTTCCAGCGTAACCCCGGCAACTTCAATCCGGCCAATGCGCCACGGGATGATCAGGGCGGCGGCTTCCGGCGCCAGTCGGGTGCGGGTGGCCTCACGCCTCTGCTGCACGCCGCACGTGCCGGTCACGTCGAAGCGGTTCAGGCGCTGCTGGACGGCGGCGCGAACATCAATCAGGGTGGGGAAGGGGACGGGACCTCCGCGCTGCTGATCGCCACCGCCAACGGTCACTTCGACCTGGCGATGCTCATGCTCGAGCGCGGCGCCGACGCGAACGTGAGAAACACCGCCAACGCCAACCCGCTCTTCGCGGCGATCAACCTGCAGTGGGCCAGCCACGGCCGGCCGGGTCCCCGCGCGCACGATCAGCAGAAGACGACGTATCTCGAGCTGATGAAGGCGCTGCTCGATGCTGGTGCGGATCCGGACGTGCGGTTGGTCAATGCCGGCGGCTCGAACTTTGGCCGCGGGGACGGGGAGCGAGAGGGCGCGACTGCGTTCTGGCGCGCCGCGTACGGCGTGGACGTCGAGGCGATGCGTCTGCTGGTCGCCTACGGGGCGAACCCGCACATGCCGACCCGGAAGCCTGAAGAGCGCCGCGGCGTGTTCGATCCCGCGAATTACGATAAGGGTGATCCGTCCGGGCTGCCGCCGGTTCCGGTCGGCGGGCCGGGCGTCTGGCCGATCCATGCGGCTTCGGGTCTCGAGTACGGCGAGGGGTTCGAGGCGAACTCGCACCGGCACGTGCCGGATGCCTGGCTGCCCGCGATGAAGTATCTGATCGAGGAGCTGGGCGCGGCCGTGAACGCGCGCGACCACAACGGCTATAGCCCGCTGCACAACGCCGCGTCGCGGGGCGACAACGACGTCGTGCTCTACCTGATGTCCAAGGGCGCCGACGTGACGGCGGTGAGCCGGCGGGGGCAGACCACGGCGGACATGGCCAACGGCCCCTATCAGCGCATTCCGCCGTTCCCGAGGACCGTGGCGTTGCTGGAGCTGCTCGGCGCGAAGAACAATCACAACTGTGTGGGTTGCTAGCCCGGGTAGCGTGCATTGCCGACCAAGTTTCACGCGGAGTTCGCGGAGTAACAGAGAGAGCCGCGGAGAACAACAACAGCGGTAATTTCTTGTTGTTGTCTCTGCGGCTTTTTCGTTTCTCTCCGCGTGAACGCTGGTGGTCTCTTCACTTAGTCGGGATCCCGTCACACTCCGTAACAGACAAGGGGGGTAGGATGAAGCGAACCAGCGTGGCAGCGGGACTGCTCGTGCTTGCGTTCCAGGGCACGGCACTGGCTCAAGAGCACACGATCGTCGCGTTGAGCCACTCGGACTTCACGGCGTACGAGATCGATCCGATGTCCGGCCGGATCGTACACCAGTTCAAGGCCGTGAACCAGCCGCACGAGGGCAACATCACGCCGGACGGCAAGACGCTCTTCCTGGCAATCCCGCAGGCCGGGCACGTGGTGGTCGTCGATGCGACGACGTTCCAGGAGATCGGCAAGGTCGAGTCCGAGTACTTCCGTAATTCGGACGGTAGCTCGACCTCTCCGCACGGGACCGCGATCAACGCGGACGGCAGCAAGGTCTACGTCGGCACGGAGCGGGCGGAGATTCCCGGCATCGTGGTCATTGATACCAGGACTCGCCGCGTGCTGAAGAAGATCGACGTACTGCTCGAGGGCGGACATTTCCTCGCGGTCGATCGCCGCACCGACAAGCTGTACTATCCGATGCGCACGGACAATCGTGTGATCGTGATCGACACCAAGACCGACAAGGTCCTGAAGATCGTGCCGGTCGAGGGCGGCCCGGTGGGCGTGGCCTTCACTCCCGGCGGCGAAGCCTGGATCCACTCCGACTACGATGGCTCGGTCACCGTCATCGACATGAAGACCGATGAGGTCATCAAGCGGATCGAGCGTACCGGGGACGGCGCGGGCCGGATTGACGTGTCGCCGGATGGCCGCTACGCCGCCTCGACGCGTGGAGGCAGCGCCGACGTCGCGATCATCGATACGCAGAAGAAGGAAGTGGTGGCGCGGGTGCCG
This sequence comes from Gemmatimonadota bacterium, assembly GCA_016209995.1. Classification (GTDB taxonomy): domain Bacteria; phylum Gemmatimonadota; class Gemmatimonadetes; order Longimicrobiales; family Gaopeijiaceae; genus JACQVC01. The sequence goes on along the minus strand of JACQVC010000549.1, from coordinate 353 downwards.
GTCGGCGGACTGGGCTTCCCGCTGTTCTCGCCCGATGGCTCGAAGCTATACGTGATGACGGCTGCCTCGTACGGCGGTGCCCCGCCTAACGTCGAGGTCGTGCGCGGCGGTGGCGTCACGGTTATCGACATGAAGACGATGAAGGCCGTGGCTCGCCACAAGGCCGGTGTGAATCCGTTCGGTGGCGTGATCCGCTACACGCGCGGCATGGGCATGCAGTAGGCAGCGGGTTCGCGGTCAGCAAAGAAACAACCCCGTGGCACCAGGACGGCGCCTCGGGGTTTTCCCTGCCAAGTGTCATTCCGGCGCAAGCCGGAATCCAGAGGTCCGCTTGCTCGTGTACGGTGCTTTAC
>JACQVC010000522.1 GCA_016209995.1 Gemmatimonadota bacterium | reverse complement strand
CCCTCGTCCTCCCCACCCCGAACTGATACGGCTGCCAGATGCCCGGTCGCGCGGGTACGTAGAGCGTCTGGAACGGCCTTTGCGCGTCTCGGGGCGCGAACAGCGGCACACCCTGATGCTCGCCGACGCGCGTGATCTCTGCACAGCGCAGGATCGCTTCCTGGCCGAATTTGTTGTAGTTCCGGTTCTCGAACCTGACGGCCTGATCCTGCGTGAACCACTCGCGGCCCGCGCCATAGGTTCCCGCGAACACCACCCCCGGACGCAAGGACCGAGTCGATACGCGCTGCGGCCCCACGAGCGTGTCACTCTGCGCAGTGATCAGGATCTGTACCTCCTCGCCCGTCGCGAGGCAGATGTTCGCGGGTGAGCCCGTGGGCAGTGGCGGCGCCACCTCACGAGTGACGAGCACCGTATCCGGCCGCGCCGGCGGACCCTGTACCGTCACGACCACCGTGTCCGGCCTCGCGCGCTCCAGCAGGCGAGGCTTGCAGAGCGCGCCGGCCGCGGGACAGAACGCTACGGAGCCGAGCACGCCGAACTTCATACTGCGATACTCGGTGACGTTCTCCAGATAGTTGGCTCCGAGAACGTACGCACCGACCCGGACACCGCCGTAGTCGAGCTGCGCGCCGGCATTCACGTCGAAACCATTCCACTCGCCCAGCAGGTGGAGCACCTTGTCCTGCCCGACGCCCACGTGCACGCCGCCGCCGCCGAACCACCCCTTGGCGCCCACGAACGAATACCAGGTCAGATCATTCGTGTCGCGAAACTGGCCGAGCCCGTACCCCAACGTCACCGTAACGTCGTAGCGGGGGAGAATACCTACGTCGAGCCCGGGCAGGTAAGCCGTCGTGACCGCATACGGGCTGAACGTCGTGTTCACATCATCGACCGGCCCCTGGTATTCCGCCCGCACGCGCGAGTCGGGGAATCCGAGTCGAGGCGGCTGGAAATCTGCATTCGGGTCGACCGCATCGTAGGTCGGGCTCGTCACGAAGCGACCCCCGGCAGCCAGGCCAATGCCCATCCGCTCCGGTTGAAGGATGGCCACTTGTCCGAATCCGCCCGCCATCGTCCCACCGTTGTTCGAGTCGGAGAAGCTCTGCAACGAGACGCCCAGCTCCACGCGGTCGAACAGCCCGATGCCGACCGACGCATCGGACATCCACTTCCTGAACTCGCCGCCGTACCGGATCGAGCGCCCCGTGGCCGGATCCGTCTCGATCCGACGGTCCAGGCTCACGCCGAAGCCCGAATAGGTTCCGGCGATTCCCATATGGGGGAGTACACCGGCCGTCGGGATGTCGAAGTAACCGGAACCGTAGCGAAGGGAGCTCGGTGAGGTGGTCTGCGCTGCGAGCGTACCGGCCGCCAACAGCACGATCGCGCCCAGTACACCGGCGGTGCGCACCCAGCGCTCAACACGAATCTGTATCCTGATCATGTGCCTCCCTCCCTGAAATCCGAGTCTCGATGCGGGAACGAACAACCTCAACGATAGTAACGAATTGACCCGAGACATGTAGCTCGCTCGCTACAGTAAGCCAGAATCATGCCATCGCCTCCAGACGGCATGACAAGGCCAGGACGCCCCTCGGATAATCAGTTCCCTGGCTTGCCGCTGGGCCATTCGCCTCGTCGCGAAAGCGGACCGAAAACGCCCCCTAGCGCCTCACTGGGACATTTCGGTACACATCAGAATTCTGAGATGATCCAGAAATACCCACCCCTAACGCCTCAACGGCCGGAAGGCGGACCGGACCCCTGGAGGCCGCGTTCAATCCGTCCGAGACGCCGCGCAATGGACACGACCCATCCGAAGAGAATCAACCAGACGAGGATGTACGCGATGAACACATGCCAGTACGGGCGCAGATTCTGCCGTGCGAGCTGCGAGATGTCACCGGCTCCCTGCGCCATGAGCAGGGACGTCGCCACCAGCACGAACGCAATCGCCAGACTGAAGCTGAGACCCTTCTTCCTCATGCCCCACCTCCCGCCACGCTGGGCGCCGGCGTGCCCGCGAACGCGGTCGACCGTTCAACCGTGAGACGCTCGAGCGCGTAACGATATGTCATGATCGCGAAGAAAAGCAGCGTGAACGCAGCCAACCCGGTGAGCAGCGTGATTACCATGGACGGGTCAGCCTGTGGTCCCTCCGGCCTCATCACCACGGCCTGCGGGTGCAGCGAACGAAACCAGGTAACGCTCAAGTGGATGAGCGGAATGTCGAGGATGCCCAGGATCCCGAGCACGGCCGCGAAGCGTTTGCCTCGCTGGGGAGAGTCCGTCGCGCCGCGCAGCAGCAGGTACCCGACGTAGATGAACCAGAGCAGCAGCGTGGAGGTGAGTCGCGGCTCCCAGGTCCACCACGTGCCCCACGCGGTTCGTGCCCAGAGCGGGCCGGTCAGCAGCACGATCGTCGTGAAGAGCACCCCGCCTTCGGCCGCCGAGACCGCCGCCATGTCCAGGCGTTCGTCACCCAGCCAGAGATACGCGGCACTGCACGCCGCCACGATTCCGAACGCCATGAACGCGACCCAGGCCGAAGGGACGTGCACGTAGTAGATCCTCTGGATGACCCCCATCGTCACCTCCGTGGGTACCCAGAAGAAGACCTGCCAGTGCAGCAGGAGCACCAGCGCGATGCCCGGGATGGCCAGAAGAACTCCCGTCCGTCGCAGACCCGTGAGTTGCACGGTTATTCCTCCACCACGTAGCGGAATAGAACCGTGCCCGCGGCCAGGAACAGGATCGCGAAGGCCGCGAGCATGCGCAGATTTCCACCCACCTCAGCCGGCGGGCGTCCCGCCATGAGACGGCCCGTGGCCATCACTGCGTGAATAACTAGCGGGATGAGCAGGGGAAACGCCAGCAGCGGCAGGATCGAGTCGCTCGGACGCGTGTGCACCGCGATCGCTCCCAGCAGCGTCCCCAGACCGGCCACACCCGCCGTCGCGACGACCACCGCCACGATGAGCCAGGCCGTACCCCCGTACGAGAGGTTGAAGAAGCCGCCGAACACCGTGAACACCAGCGCCTCGACCGCGGTCAGCAGCGCGAAGTTCGCGATCGTCTTCCCCAGGTAGAAAGCGCCCCGTGAGATCGGCGACAGCAGAATGCCCTGCAGCTGATCCTGCTCCAGATCCATGGCGAACGCGCGCCCGAACCCCAACATCCCACTGAACAGGATCGTCATCCAGATGAGCCCAGCCGCCACGTCGCGCGGCCGCACGATGGTCAGATCGATGGCGTAGTAGATCAGCACCGCCACGAGAACGGCGAAGCCGCCCATGGCTGCGATCCGCTCGCGCGAGCGCAGCTCGACGGTCAGGTCTCTCCAGACGATGATGCGAACCTGGTTGAGGTACGCCGTCACCGCGAGGCTCCTTCCACAACGCGCGCATAGAACCGCGGAAACTCGCCGCCCTCCAGGCCGGCGCGTGAGCCCTGAAACACGAAACGGCCGTTCACCTGGATCGCCAGCCGATCGGCCACGTCGAACCCTTCCGCCAGGTTGTGCGTGATGAGCAAGATCGTGCGCTCGCCGTCGCGCAGCGCCGCCAGCGCCCGGTTGAGCAGCGCGGCCGCGTGAGGGTCCAGCCCCGCGTACGGCTCGTCCAGCAAGATGACCTGCGGGTCGTGCAGGAGCGTGCGCGCCAGCGAGAGCCGCTGCTGCATTCCCCGCGACAGGTGCCGTACCCGCATCTCTGCCCGGTCCAGCAGACCGACCCGTTCCAGCCGCTCGGGGATTCGCGTCGCCAGATCCCTCAGCCCGAAGAGCTGCCCGTAGAAGCGCAGGTTCTCCGCGGCCGTGAGCTGCGGGTTCAAGAACGTCTGATGCGAGAGCACGCCAATGGACCGCCGCCACTCCGCCGCGCCCGGCTCCAGCCTCTCGCTACCCAGGAATACCTCACCCGACGTCGGCTTGAGCGCGCCCGCCAGCATGCGCAAGAGCGTCGTCTTGCCCGCGCCGTTCGGGCCGAACACCGCCAGCAGCTCGCCCGGCCGCATGGCGAAGCTGATCCCGGCGACCGCGCGCAGCGGACCGAAGTCCTTTACCAGCTCGCGCGCGTCAAGAGCCGGTGCGGGCGTTACCGTGGGGACGGCGGGAGCGACCGGCACGTCGACCAATGTCATGAAACCTTCGCTCCGCACGCCGAACAGAACTGGCTCGCGGCCCCGAGCTCCTGCCCGCATTCGCCGCAGCGCCGCGCTGCCAGCTTCATCCCGCACCCCATGCAGAAGCGACTACCGGGCTCGTTGGCGCACGCACACCGGCCGCAGACAACCCCCGCCCGCAGCGCGGCGCGCACGCTCGTAACTTCACGCTCGATGGCGTCGGACTCCAATGCCGGACGCGCGCCCACCGCCTCACCCTCCTCGGGCCCCATCAGGTCGAGCGCCTCCGCCGCCAGCTGACTGCGTAACGCCAGGTAGTCCTTCTCGTCCAGCTTGCCGCTCAGGTGATCGTACTCCGCGTCCCGCAGAGCGAGCAGCGCCGTGCGCTTCCTCAGCTCCTGTTCCGACAGGTCGTCTTCGTCATCGCTGAGTGGGGCGGTCCGACCCTCGAGGATGGGGTACAGGAGGAATGCGACGGAGATCACCGTGAGGGCGACCGCCGCGGCCAGCAATCCCATCAGCGATCCTCGTCGAGCCTCGCCAGCTCGGCCTCGAGGCGGGCAAGCTGTTCCGCGCTGACGTCGACCGCACTGCCTTCACTCGCGGGTGCCATCCTCGACCGGCGGCGGATCAGACCCGCCACCACGATGACAGCCGCGGCGATGGCCACGAACGGCAGGAGGTAGCCCGCCCAGTTGAACCCCTCCTTCGGAGGAGCCATCAACACGGTCTCCCCCCGCTCGGCCACGAATTCGGCGAGCACGACTTCGGGCAAGGTGCCTTCGGCCAGCCGCTGGCGGACGCGGGCGGACATGGCGGGGCTGATCTCGCAGTACATCTGACGCTGGCACGTCCAGATGTCCAGGTTACAGCCGCAGCTACAGCGCAGGTGGGACTCGATCTCCTTGACGCGCGGGTCCGCGAACGGGTCGATCGCGGCCGGCGTCTGGGCAGGAACCTGCGCGTGGGCAGGCGTCGTAACACTCCACACCAGTGCCACGAGAACCATGAGATGCCGAACCCCGCGCACCATAATTAGTCCGCAGCCTGGAGCGCTTCCCGCACCGCGCCCTCCTCCGGTACCGCCTCGGCGCGCCGCGCCCGGCGCGCTTCCGGCCAGATCGCGATGAGCGCGCCCACCGTAAGCACCAGCCCGCCGTACCAGATCCACGCGACTAGAGGATTAATCAGGATCCGGAACGTGGCACGCTGCGCCGCTGGATCGTTCCGCGCGACGCCCTCGATGTCTTCTACCACGGCCAGGATCAGATACAAGTCCTCGAACACGCTGGATCGGATCCCGACTTCCGTGGTGGGCTGCTGCGCCGTCGTGTAGTAGCGCTTCTCCGACGTGAGCACTCCGACGTCACGACCGTCCCGGCTCAGGCTAAGCGCCGCGACGACCTTGAACATGTTCTGCGCGTCGTAGGACGACAGCCCCTGGTGCGTGAGCGTGTACGTGTGTCCGAACGGCGAGCGGACGGTAGCCGACTCACCCGGAGCGAGCGAGTGCTGCACCTCGACGTCGAAGGACTGACCGGCGAACGCCGCGAATACGAGCACGACGCCGACGTGCACGATGTAGCCGCCCCAGCGCCGGCGATTCTGCGTGACCAACCGCACGAACGCGGACGGCAACCCCTCGCGGCTCGTGCGAGACCTCGCCTGCGTCCCCTTCCAGAACTCCCTCACGATGATCGTCAGCACGAACGCGCTGATGCCGAACGTGAGCAGCGCGTATACGTCGCGTCCGCCGGCGACCAGCAGGCCCGTGACCGCCCCCGCTCCCACCACGACCGGCAGCGTGAAATTCTTCTGCAGGTTGCGGCGCGACGCCTTTCTCCAGGCGATCACCGGCCCGATCCCCGTGAGCGCCAGCAGCACGAGCCCGATCGGAATGTTGACCTGATTGAAGAACGGCGGACCCACCGCGATCTGCTGGCCCGTCACGCCCTCGGTGATCAGGGGGAACAGCGTGCCCCACAGCACGGCAAACGCCGCGCCCAGCAGAATGAGGTTGTTGCCCAGGAACGCGGCCTCGCGCGACAGGAACGACTGGATGTGGTTCTCGCTCTGGAGCGAGCCCCTCCGCCAGATGATAAGGCCCGTGCACACCGCGGTCACGCCGCCCATGAACGTCAGGAAGATGAACCCGATCTCCTTGTTCTGCACGAACGAGTGCACCGACTCGATCAGGCCCGAGCGCGTGAGAAACGTGGCGAAGATGGTTAGCAGAAACGTGAGAACCACGAGCGACATGTTCCACATCTTCAACATGCCGCGGTTCTCCTGGATCATCACGGAATGCAGATAGGCAGTGGCCGTCAGCCAGGGCAGCAGCGAGGCGTTCTCCACGGGGTCCCAGAACCAGTAGCCGCCCCATCCCAGCTCCTCGTAGGCCCAGTGCATGCCGAAGATGATCCCGTTCGCCAGGAAGAACCAGCTCGCCAGCGTCCACCGCCGCGTCGTTACCAGCCAGTGCCCGTCCAAACGTCCCGACAACAGCGCCGCCACCGCGAACGCGAACGGAACCGAGAACGCCGTGAAGCCGAGGTACAGCGTCGGCGGGTGAATCGTCATCCAATATGTCTGCAGCTGCGGGTTCATCCCCAGCCCGTCCGCCGGCGCGAACGGCAGCCGCTCGAACGGGTTCGCCGCAAAGAGTACGACCACCAGGAAGAACGCCAGGATGGTCAGGAAAACGCCCGACACGTACGGCATGAACTCACGGTTGCGCCGCGAGTTCAGGAGGACCGTCACACTGGAGAAGAGCGCGAGGAGGAGCGCCCAGAAAACCAGAGAGCCGCGCTGCCCGGCCCAGAGACCCGACACCTTGAAGAACGTCGCCAGGTCCCGGTTCGAGTAGTTGGCTACGTACCAGTACTCGAAGTGGTCACCCAGGAAGGAGGCAATGATCCCCGCAGAGGCGACGCAGAGGAGCGCGAACACCACGAAGACGCTGCGCTCCGAGGAGAGCACCATCTCGCCCCGGCGAGTCGCGCCGCCCGCGAACCCCAGGACCGCCCCCCATAGGGAAATGGGCAGCGCGATCCACAGCGCATATTCGCCGAGAACCGTCACCGGGCGAACTCTTCCGGAGCCGCCTCGTAACGGCTGCCGCACTTCGTGAGGACGCTCATCGCCACGAAGACCCCGTCCTCGCGGATGCGACCCTCAACCACGACGTCGCCGTTCTCGGTGAAGGTGTCCGGCAGCGCGCCCTCGTAGGACACAGGGAACCGCGTCGTGCCCGTCTCGATGTCCATGACCTCGAAGCGGTAGTGGAGGTTCTTCGTATCCGCTACCAGGCTGCCGGGAACCACGCGGGCACCCACCTTCACGCCCATGTCGCGGAAGGTCGGGTCGGTCGACACCTTGGCCATCAGCTCGCCCGGCGTGAGATAGTACACCATCGTCTCGCGTGCGCCGGTCCACATGAGGTAGCCGACGGCCACGGCGACCACGGCAACGCCGATCAGGAAACGCGCCCGTTTCTTCATGGTCTGCTCGATCCCTCCTGCCTTGTGGAAATCCGCTCTGAATATAGCTATGCACCCGCCCTAAGGCGATGTGCGCCCAGCCCGCACGGCCAGCGCCATCGCCCAGTCCACAGCCTGCTCCGGCGATTCCGCCAGCTCGACGTCCAGCCCGGAGACGGGAAGCCGACCCAGGGCAATCACGGGCACTCCGATCCGTCGCGCGAGTGCGATCTCGGAGAGCGTACCCCACTCGCCCGCCACCGAGATAAGGGCCTGCGCCGCCCGCACGACCAGAACGTTGCGGCCCTCGCCCATGCCGGTCGGCAGCGGAAGCTGGATCCAGAGGTTCGCATCCTCGGCGTCCGTCCCCGGCAGGATCCCCACGGTGAGACCGCCCGCCTCACGCGCGCCGCGCGCCGCGGCCTCCATCACCCCACCGAGCCCCCCACACACCAGGACACCGCCCGCGTTCGCGATGTTCCGCCCGACTGCTTCCGACAGCGCGTATTCCTCGGCTGAGCACTGGCTCCCGCCGATCACGCCGATGCGGGTCGGAATGTCCCCACTGGCACGCACAGGTGTCTCAACGTCCGGTGTCTCAGCCGTCAGGACGAGCCCCGCCGCTGCGCTCGCTCCAAACTCGCGCTGCCCTCACCGCTCTGCGCCATCCCTCTATGAGCGCCTCGCGTTCGCCGCCGTCGAGCAGCGGCTCGAAGCCCTGAGACCCGGCCTGCGTATCCAGGAACGCCTGGCCGCTGTCCCATACACCCGTTGCCAGCCCCGCGAGCGCCGCAGCGCCCAGCGCCGTGGTTTCCACGACGGCCGGACGGCGCACTGGAACACCCAGCACACCGGCCTGCAACTGCATGAGCCAATCGTTCGCGGATGCGCCGCCATCGACGCGCAGCTCGGCGACCGGCACTCCGGCATCGGCCTCCATCGCCTTGAGCACGTCCAGCGTGCTGTAGGCCATGGCTTCGAGCGCGGCTCGCACCAGGTGTGCACGGGTCGTGCCACGCGTGAGCCCCACGATCGTGCCCCTCGCCTCGGGCTCCCAGTACGGGGCTCCCAGACCCACGAACGCGGGAACGAAGTAAACGCCGTCATTCCCCGCCAGCGACTTCGCCAGCCCCTCCGCCTCGCCCGCCGAGCGGATGACGCCCAGACCGTCGCGCAGCCACTGGATCGCCGCGCCCGCAATGAAGACCGAGCCCTCGAGCGCGTAAGCAGGCTGCCCCTTCGCGTCGCAGGCGGCGGTCGTGAGCAGCCCGTGGCGGGAAGGGACCGGCTCGCCGCCCAGGTAGAGCAGGAGAAAGGCGCCTGTACCGTACGTGTTCTTCGCCAGCCCGGGCTGCCAGCACCCCTGCCCGAAGAGCGCCGCCTGCTGATCGCCGGCGGCGCCCGCGACCGGCGCCTCGAACCCGAGCGCGTCCGCTGCCGCGATGCCGAAGACTCCGCTGCTCGGTCTGACTTCCGGAAGGATGGCACGAGGAACCTCGAGGAGAGCCAGAAGCTCGTCATCCCAACCGCGGGAGTAGAGGTCGTAGAGGAGCGTGCGTGACGCGTTCGTGTGCTCGGTCGCGTGCGCGCGCCCGCCCGTGAGCCGGTAGATGAGCCATGCGTCGACGGTGCCGGCCGCCAGCTCGCCGCGCTCCGCCCGCCGGCGCAGCTCCGGCTCCTCCCGGAAGAGCCACGTCAGCTTCGTGCCGCTGAAGTACGGGTCCAGCACCAGCCCTGTCTTCCGCCGAACCCGCTCCTCGTGACCCGCTTCTTTCAGCTCCCGGCAGATCTCGGCCGTGCGCCGATCCTGCCAGACGATGGCGCGATGCACCGGACGCCCGCTCGCACGCTCCCACACGACCACGGTCTCGCGCCGGTTCGTGATCCCGATGGCCGTGATCTCCACGCCGGCCCGCTCCACGGCGCCGCGCGCCACCCGCCTCGTCACCTCCCAGATCTCCTCGGCGTCGTGCTCGACCCAGCCCGGCCGCGGAAAATGCTGGGTAAACTCCGAATAGCCGCGTCCCAGCACCTGCCCGTCGGCCCTGATGACGAGGCACGTCGTACCGGTCGTCCCCTGGTCGATGGCGAGGACGGCTTTATCCTGATTCAAGCGGACGGCTTCCTTCCCCTTGCCCTGCGACCTCAGCGATCCCCGCGGAGTACGGGGGCCGCAGGACTCCCCTCTCGGTCACGATCGCCGTGATGAACCCGGCCGGCGTCACATCAAATGCGGGGTTCGCGATCGCTACCTCGCGCGGCGCCGTCACGGCTCCGCATCCCTGGCGGACCTCTGCGGCATCACGCTGCTCGACGGGAATCCGGCCGCCGTTGCGAGTCGCAGGGTCGATCGTCGACACGGGTGCGGCTACATAGAAAGGAATCCCGTGATGGCCGGCCAGCACAGCCAGCCCGTACGTGCCGATCTTGTTCGCCACGTCGCCGTTCGCCGCGATCCGGTCCGCCCCTGTGATCACCAGGTTCACCCGGCCTTCCTTCATCAAGCTCGCCGCGACCGAATCCGCCACGACGGTCACATCGACGCCCGCCTGTGAAAGCTCCCATGCCGTGAGACGCGAACCCTGCAGCAGAGGTCGCGTCTCGCCCACGATGACTCGCACGGGGACGCCCCGCTCGCGCGCGACGTAGATCGGTGCGACGGCCGTGCCGATGCCGCCGGTGGCCAGGGCGCCGGCGTTGCAATGCGTGTAGACCGTGGCCCCCTCGGGCGGAAGCAGCTCGAAGCCCAGCTCTCCGATCCGCCGGCAGGCGAGCCGGTCCTCTGCGGCGATCGCGTCGGCCTCGGCCCTCAGCGCAGCCACGACCTCCGCGGCCGCAGCGCCCGCGCACCGCGCATACGCGCAGCGCATGCGCTCGAGCGCCCAGCTGAGGTTGTGCCCGGTAGGACGCGTAGAACGAAGAAGCGCGTGGGCTTCCTGGAAGGCCTCCGCCCCGAGCGGGACCCCACTTCGCGCCAGCCGCCCCATCTCCACCGCCAGACCCATGGCCGCGGCGATGCCGATTGCGGGCGCGCCGCGCACCCGCATCTCGCGGATCGCCGCGGCAGTCTCCACAGCTGAGCCCAGCCGCAGGTACGTCGTGTTTTCCGGTAGGCGCGTCTGGTCGATGATCTCGAGCGCGGCGCCAGCGGACGCCCAGCGAACCGCCTGGGGGACGCGTACCTCGGCCAACGCGCGACCCTACGTCAACCGCCCGTCACGTCGGCCACAGCCACCCGAACGCGCCCGCCGTCAGCAGCCCGTAGACCAGCCCGTCGAACGTCTGCTTGAGCGCGGTGCTCCAGGCGTGGTGGTACCAGATCGACTGCTGGTACAGGGCCAGCGTGTATCCGGCGAACGCGACCGTGCCCGCGAAGCGAAAGACCGTCAGATATTCTGCGCCCGGCCCGACGGCGCGGCTGGCCACGTACGCGGCGAAGATACTCACGACCACGCAGTAGAGGAACCACTGTATCAGATTCGAGGTCATCGAAGGCGTGCCGCTCGGTATCGGCGGCATGACGGTCAGCATGGCGACCGGGCCGCGCTTCACCTTCTCGATGAACTCCGGCGACTTCATCGCTTCGGCGCTGGCCGGACGAGGGATCATATACTCACCGGGAGGGATCGAGAAGCGGCCGAGCGCGGCCATCACCTCATCTTCGCTGGGCACCTTGCCGAAGTCGTTCTTGTGGTACGGCAAGAACATGTGGATGATGGAGCTGGCCACGAAGACGAGCACCGCCGACAGCAGGATCGGAAGCCACAACGACATCAGCGGGACCATCGCTGCCTCCTTTGGGCGCCACGGCCGAGCCCATGCGGACCGGCCGGCGCGCCCCTCACGGGATGAGTTCGGCCTTCGGCTCCAGCTTCGCGGACCACAGCCCGCTGTTGAAATCCGTGAACAGAATGTGCCCCTTCCACGGCATCGCGTTCATCACGAACGACGCATTCGCCGTATACCCGTTCGGGTCGAACGGCTTGAACACGGCCATCTCGCGTCGCTGCTCCGCCAGGTTCCCGATCAACTGGCCCGACACGTCCACCACGCGCAACCCGCCATCATAGTGAGCCTGATACAATCACATCGTCTTCTACGATGATGTCGTGCGACCCGAACTCCTCCTGATGATACTTCGCGATGTTCTGCGGTGCCGTCGGGTCCGTGAAGTCGATAATGTGCGTGTAGCCTGCCGAAGTCTGCGGTACGCCGCCGGGCGTATTGAGCTGGTAGTTCGTACCCTCCCACACGCATTACGGACCTCGTAGCTGGGTCATGATGATCCCAGGATTTGACCCCCGCAAGTGGTTGTGCCGCCTGTCCGGCGCCGCCCTCGCCGCCGGGCCGCTGACCGCGCAGCCCCAGTCCGCCAGCCCGGCGCCCGAGCCACCCACCTACCACTACTGGGTCTACGTGGGCGCCGAGTCCGCCGATCTCATCCATAAGGTCCGCTTCGGGACGGACGGAGCCGTCGTCGAGAAGACCATCCCCGTCGGCGAATCGGCCGGCGAAACCGAAGGGCCGCACGGGCTCCAGATCTCCCGCGACGGGCGTTACCTCCACATGACCACCGGGCACGGCTCGCCCGACGGCAAGTATTGGAGGTACGCGCTGGGCCCCGATACGCTCGCCGGACCGGGCATCTTCCTCGGTTACTTCCCCGCCTCGCTCGATGTCACGCCCGATGGGCTCTACGCCTTCATCGTGAACTTCAACCTGCACGGCGAGATGGTCCCCTCTTCCGTCTCGGTCGTCTACACGCCCACCCACACGGAAGTCGCGCGCCCGGACACCTGCACCATGCCGCACGGCAGCCGGGTCAGCCCGGACGGCGCGCGCCACTACTCCGTGTGCATGATGGATGACCAGCTGGTCGAGATCGCTACCCATACCTTCCAGGTCACGCGGCGCTTCAGCCTCGCGAAGGATCGCGAGGGGCCGCTCGCCGCCGACGCCGCGCATGCGCCGGAACACGCGGGACCTGCCCGCGACCCGATGCGCCGGGTACCGATGCCTGCGGCGACGTGCTCGCCCACCTGGGCTCAGCCCTCGGCCGCTGGCAGCCGCGTCTACATCGCGTGCAACAAGTCGGACGAGATCCTCGAGATCGAT
>JACQVC010000535.1 GCA_016209995.1 Gemmatimonadota bacterium | reverse complement strand
GCACCGTCGTGGCGTGGATTCTTGATCGCATGGGCCGAAGAATAACCTGCACAAGGGCCTGGCGGGAGGGCGGGGACCCGCTTGGGCTGGTGCTGAGTGGGCCGACTTACGCTCGGGGATGCGACTGCTGATAGACCTTGCGCAGGCGTTCGGTCGAGGTGTGGGTGTAGATCCGTGTAGTCGACAGGGAAGCATGACCCAGCAGGTCCTTTACGGCCATGACGTCGGCTCCGCCATCGAGCAAGTGGGTCGCGAACGAGTGGCGGAGCGAATGGACGCTCCGGCCCTCAGCCTGGCCGACCGTCTCGAGCTGACGCCCCACAATCTGCTGGATCGCACGGCTGCTCAGGCGGCGGCCCCGCACGCTCACGAAGAGCGCGTTGCGGTCCGTCGTGGCCTGGCCCATCAACTGCTGCCGCCGCGGCTCATAGCGGCGTAGGGCACGGACTGCGGCACGCGTGAGCGGGGCTATGCGCTCCTTGCGACCCTTGCCCTTCACCTTGACCTGCTCGCCCACGAGGTCTACGTCGCCCTGGTCGAGCTGGCGCACCTCGGAAAGTCGGAGTCCGCTCCCGTAAAAGATCTCGAGCATCGCCAGGTCGCGGGTGGCGAGGAACGTGTTTTCCGAGGCCCTCAGCTCCGCAGCGCGGAAGAGGGCGTCGACCTCGTTCCTCAGGAGGTGCGAGGGAAGGCGGCGAGCGGCCCGGGCGGCCCGCACGCTGCGCGTCGGATTGGCCGCGATGCGGCCGTCTCTGTGAAGGAAGCGGAAGAGGCTACGCACAGCCGACATCTTGCGCGCCGCTGTCCTGGGCGCCAGGCCTTTCCGCTCGCACCACCCCAGGAAGCCACGCAGGGCCAACCGGTCAACCCCTGCCGGGGACCAATCGGGAGTCCCGTAGTAGTTAGTCAGGAATCGCTCGAAATCGAGCAGGTCGCGCTCGTAGGCGGTCAACGTGTGCGGCGAGAGCTGGCGCTCGTTCGCGAGGTGGCGCAGGAACTCCCGCGTTTCCGGTCTCATGAGCTAGAGCTGGATTCCGGCTTCCGCCGGAATGACAGCTGGATTCCGGTCCCGGCTTTCGCCGGGACATGCTTTGCCGGAGTGACCACGGGCGGCGGTCCCTGCCTCGCCCGTCTCGCCGGTCTCCGCCGCCACCTGCCCTTCCCGCAGCCAGCGGCGGAAGTCGGCCAGCGCGCGCTCGGCCAGGGCGCGACGCTTCGCGTCCCGATTCTGTTCGGGCTGCGACAAGGGATCGACGAGGCCCCAGTTGGAGTTCATCGGCTGGAAGTGCTTGGCCTTGGTCTCGCGCAGGTAGCGGTAAAGCCCGCCGAGCATGGTCGTCGTAGGCGGGATGGCGGGCTGTAGGCCTCGCAGCACGCGATCCAGGTTGAGAGCGGCCATGATGCCGCTGGCGGCGGACTCCGTGTACCCCTCAACGCCGGTGAGCTGTCCGGCGAAGAGGATGTCCGGGCGTGACGGCAACGCTCCAGGCGGCGTGAGGCACGCCGGGAAGTTCAGGTAGCTGTTGCGATGAATGGACCCGAAACGCAGGAACTCGGCGTGGTCGAGACCCGGAATCATCTGGAACACTCGCTTCTGCTCCGCGTGGCGTAAGCGGGTCTGGAAGCCCACCATGTTCCACATCTGGCCCCCGCGGTCCTCGCGCCGGAGCTGAACCACGGCGAAGGGGCGGCGTCCCGTCCGCGGATCCTCGAGTCCGATGGGCTTCATGGGCCCGAAGCGCAGCGTCTGCTCGCCGCGGCTGGCCATCACCTCGATCGGCAGACAGCCCTCGAAGTAGGGCAGGTTCTCCCACTCGTGACCCTCGTACGTGGCGGCGGCGCGCAGCTCACGAATGAAGTCGCCGTATTCAGCGCGGGAGAGAGGACAGTTGAGGTAGTCGTCATCCTCGCCGAACCGGCCTGCGGGGAACGCGATACCCAGGTTGATGGAGTCGTAGCCGAGGATGGGTGCGATCGCATCGTAGAAGGCCAAACCCGCGTCGCCGAGCACGCCGCGAACCGCGCCGGACAGGCCAGCGGAGGTCAGCGGCCCGGTGGCAATCACGGCGGGCCCCGCGGGGATGTCGACGATCTCGTCGCGCACGATCTCGATGCGGGGGTGCGCGCCGACGCTCGTGGTCATCGCACCGGCGAACATCTCCCGGTCGACGGCCAGCGCGGATCCGGCGGGCACGCGCGCTTCGGCGGCACAGCGCAGTAGCAGCGAGCCCAGGCACGCCATCTCACGCTTGAGCTGCCCGTGCGCCGTGGCGGGATCTTCGCTCTTGAATGAATTCGTACAGACGAGCTCGGCCAGCAGGTCGGTCTGGTGAGCAGGCGTTCGCCGGACGGGTCGCATCTCGTAGAGCCGGACGACGTGGCCGCGGTTGGCCAGGAACCAGGCTGCCTCGCAGCCTGCGAGCCCTCCGCCGACCACGCTGACCGGCTCGCTCATCAGGGTCCCGTTCCGTCCCCGCCCGAGCTGCCGTCCCGCTCGCCGGTCACGGCCGCGGGCTCGAACTTCTGGCCGCACCGCGGACACAGGAGCATCTCCTCTCCACGTCGGGACGTCTTCATCAGCAAGAACTCGCTGTCCCCGTTGGGGCACGGCGTCGTCAGCGGACGATCCCAGGAGGACCAGTCGCACTGCGGGTATCGCGTGCAGCCCCAGAACGTCTTCCCTCGCCGGGTGCGCTTCTCGGCGATCCCACCCTCCTGGCACTTGGGGCACTTGAGCCCCGGAATGGCGAGCGGCCGCGTATTCTTGCATTTCGGGTAAGCGCTACAGGCGAGGAACTCGCCGTAGCGTCCCCGGCGGGCGACCATGGGCGAGCCGCACTTCTCGCATTTCTCGTCCGTGGGTGTCGCGCGCGGCTTCTCCGCGCCGTTCTCATCCAGACCGCGCGTGTACCTGCACTCGGGGTAGTTCGTGCAGGCCACGAAGGCTCCGAAGCGGCCGCGTTTGGCCACGAGCTGGCCGCCGCAGTCCGGGCACTTCTCGCCCTTCAGATCGATGGCCGGCGTGCCCTCGAGTGAGCGAGTGTGGCGACATTCCGGATAGCCGGAGCACCCGAGGAAGCGGCCATAGCGGTTCCAGCGCACGATCATCGGGCGGCCGCACTCCGAGCACCGCTCGTGACTGGCTTCCAGAACCTCCTTGACCAGCTCATCGCTGCGGGCCTCGCCCTCGCGTAGGCGACGCTGGAAGGGGCCGTAGAAGTCCTCGAGCACGCGGCGCCACGTGCGTTCTCCCTCCTCCACCGAGTCCAGCTCCTCCTCCATCTGGCTGGTGAAGTTCACATCGAAGATGTCGGGGAATACGCGCACCAGGAGCTTGGTCACGGTCTCGCCCAGCTCCGTGGGATGGAACCGCTTCTCGCGGTCCTCGACGTACTGGCGATCGCGTAGCGTCGAAATGATATGCGCGTACGTAGACGGCCGACCGATTCCGAGCCGTTCCAGCTCCTTGACCAGGCTGGCCTCGGTGAAACGGGGAGGCGGCTGCGTGAAGTGCTGCTCCGGCACGAGCGCCTTCAGGGTGATCGTCTCGCGCGTCGCGAGCGGCGGCAGCGGCGCGAGGTCGTCGAGGCGGCGATGCTCACCGGTTTCCTGAGCCTCCTGGTAGAGCCGCGTGAAGCCAGCAAACTTCACGACGGAACCGGTGGCGCGGAAGAGGTAGCGACGGCCGCTCGCACCCTGCAAGTCGAAGTCGACGGTGGTCGTATCGTAGATGGCGGCGGCCATCTGGCTGGCCACGAAGCGCAGCCAGATCAGCTCGTAGAGCCGCGCGGTGGGAGCCTCCAGGAAGGGCCGCACATCATCCGGATGAATCTCGACATCCGTGGGCCGTACGGCCTCGTGGGCTTCCTGGGCCGCCTTCTGGCGCGTGCCGCTCCAGTCTCGCGGCGAGTCCGGCACGTAGTCGCGGCCGAATTCCGAGTCAATCCAGCCGCGGGCCGCTGCAACCGCGGGCGCGGCCACGCGGGTCGAGTCCGTGCGCATGTACGTGATGAGCCCCACGGCGCCGCGGTCGCCCAGCTCGACGCCTTCGTAGAGCTGCTGCGCCAGGGCCATGGTGCGTTTGGCGGAGAAACCCAGGCGCTTGGCCGCCTCCTGCTGGAGCGTCGAGGTGGTGAACGGAGGAGCCGGATTCTTGCGCCGCTCGCGCCTCTTGATGTCAGTGATGACGAACGGCGTTCCCCGCACGTCGGCGACGACGGCAGCCGTTTCGACTTCGTTGCCCAGGTGGAACGCTTTGCCATCGATCTTGTGGAGCTTGGCCTGGAACGGATGGTCATCCTTCTCGAGCTGCGCGAGAATGGACCAGTACTCCTGCGGCGTGAAGGCGCGAATCTCTTCCTCGCGCTCGCAGATCAAGCGGAGCGCGACCGTCTGGACGCGGCCGGCGGAAAGCCCGGGACGAATGGGTTTCCAGAGGAAGGGACTCGCCTGGTAGCCCACGAGCCGATCGAGGATACGGCGCGCTTGTTGCGCTTCCACCTTGCGCACGTCGATCGGCCCAGGCTGCTCGAGGGCGCGCAGCACGGCATCGCGTGTGATCTCGTGAAAGCGCACGCGGCGAAAGCGATCCTCGTCGAGCGGGTCGCCCAGCTGCTCGGCCACGTGAAACGCGATGGCTTCGCCCTCACGGTCCGGGTCCGTGGCCAGGATCACCGAGTCCACTTCTTTCGCTTTGCGCTTCAGCTCCTGCAGGATCTTGCCCTTGCCGCGGATCGTGACGTACTTCGGCTCGAAGCCGGCCTCCACGTTCACGCCGAGCTCGCGTAGCGGCAGGTCGCGCACGTGACCCACCGAGGCAGCGACCTCATATTGGCCGCCCAGGTACTTGCCGATCGTCCTCGCCTTGGCCGGCGACTCGACGACCACCAGGTGCAGGCCCTTCTTCTTGGTTCTGGGCTTCTTGGGTTTCGTCTTTGCCATAAGTGCTCGAAGCGAATCAGAGATCCGTAGCTCTTCGCTGGTTGCCAGTTCCTCGCGGAACTGAATTCCGGCTTCCGCCGGAATGATATGCTATTTGCTGATCGCTAACTGCTCCCTCTGCCGAACCACCGCCAGGATTCGGTCCGCCAGATCACTGAAACTGGCATGGTCGGTGTCCAGCGTGAGATTCGCCACCCTGTAAAAAGGTTCCCTCTCGGCCAGCAGGCGGCGAGCCTGCGCAACGGGGTCCTCAACGTCGAGCAGGGGCCGGGAGCGCGCCGTGTAACGTGTTCGCGTGACCGCGGTTTCGGCGGATACGCGCAGCCAGACGCTCAGTGTCGCAGCGTCCAGTTGCTGGAGCCTTCCCGGCACCGCAGCCCAGCCGCCGCCCGACGCCAGCACGACGTGTTCCCTGGCCAACAGCTCGTTGCCCACCTCCGTCTCGATCTCCCGAAAGGCCGGCTCTCCCTGAACGCTGAAGATCTCGCGGATCGGCTGGCCAACCCGCTTCACGATCACGTCATCGAAATCGAAGAACTGCCAGCCCAGCCGCCGGGCGAGAACCCGCGCGACGCCGGTTTTCCCGCTGGCCATGAAGCCCACCAGCAGCACGCGCAGTACGGGAACCGCATCAGTCATGTCGGGGCTCGTCATCAGGGCTCGACCCCACCTCAGCGACTGGCCAGGTGCGCGAGGTAGGAATCGAAGTTCCGGCGCACCTCGCCCAGCGAATCGCCGCCGAACTTCTCCAGAACGGCATCCGCGACCACGAGCGCGGCCATGGCTTCTCCGACCACGCCGGCGGCCGGCAGCGAGCAAACGTCGCTGCGCTCGGCCGTCGCCTCGGCGGCTTCTCCGGTCAGCAGGTGCACACTCGGCAGCCGCCCCTTCATCAACGTCGAGATCGGTTTCATTGCGCAACGGAGCACGAGCGGCTCACCGGTCGTCACTCCGCCCTCGAGTCCGCCGGCATGGTTCGTCGCGCGGCCATAGCCACCGGTCCGCGGCTTCGCGGGATCGCGCAGGATCGGGTCGTGCACGCGGGAACCCGGCAGGCGGGCGCCGTGGAAGCCGAGCCCGATCTCGACGCCCTTGATGGCCTGGATCGACATGAGCGCGCCGGCGAGGCGGGCGTCGAGCTTGCGGTCCCAGGACACGTAGCTTCCCAGCCCGACGGGCAGGCCCGTGACCACGACCTCGAAGATCCCACCCAGCGTATCGCCGGCCTCCTGGGCGCGGTCGATCTCCTCGATCATGCGCGCTTCGGCCTCCGCATCCAGCGTGCGCACGGGCGACCGATCCGAGACTTCGTTCAGGTTCTCGGGAAGCTGCGCGGGCTCCTTCGCCTCGACGGACCCGAGCGCTACCACGTGACTGCCGATGCCGATCCCGAGCTCAGCGAGCAACCGTTTGGCCACGGCCGCGCACGCGACCCTGGCCGCCGTCTCGCGAGCGCTCGCCCGCTCCAGAGCATCCCGCGCGTCCTGACGATCGTACTTGAGGACACCCACCAGGTCGGCGTGTCCGGGCCGCGGCAGATGCACGGGCCGCAGCGCCTTCGGGCTCACCTCCTCGACGGGCGGCTTCTGCCCCATGGCCGTGCGCCAGTTCTCCCAATCCCGGTTCCAAACGATCATGGCGATCGGCGACCCCAACGTCTGCCCGAGGCGCACGCCCGAGATGAGCTCCGCGCAGTCGGTCTCGATGTCCATGCGCCGCCCCCGGCCGTGGCCCGCCTGCCGGCGCCGCAGCTCGGGGTTCACGTCCCGGTCCATGTCCAGGTCCAGCCCGGCAGGAACCCCTTCGATCATGGCGATCAGGCCACGACCGTGGGATTCTCCAGCGGTATGGAAGCGGAGGTGCATGGTTGTCATTTCCCGAACGTCATTCCGGCGAAAAGCCGGAATCCAGTGCTCACAGCAAGTCCTGGTACAAATCGCGCCATTCCGGGTTCTGCCTCTCGATCAGTTCAAGCTTCCAACGCCGCTTCCATCCTTTGATCGTCTTCTCGCGCTGGATGGCCGACTCCATGGATTGGTGAGGCTCGTACCAAACCAACGTGTGAACGCCGTACTGCTTGGTGAAGCCGTCGGCGAGGTTCTCCTTGTGCTGCCACACGCGCCTGACCAGGTCTGAAGTTACTCCCACGTAGAG
>JACQVC010000534.1 GCA_016209995.1 Gemmatimonadota bacterium | reverse complement strand
GTCACGGCCCCCGCCGCCGAGTTCCGTCGAGTGGACGATCTCGAGGTCGTCCCTTATCGCTGAGGACCTGCCTGGCGAGGACCGCTCACCGTCGCGCGCCGGCCCCCCCGCCCCCTTGTCTTGGCCGCGACCCAGATTGTGAACCGGCGTCTCTTGCAGTTAGTTCATCGCCACGAACTTCGAGATCTTGAACTTCAATGCGATGAACTATTGGGTTGACCCGTGAGCCCACGCTTCGCCGGCCCGTCACGAAGCAGCTTGACTTTCCGGGACCCATGGGCACATGAATCACGGGCCAACCTTGCAAGCAGAGCGGCGTGGCGAACGGGAGCGAAGCCAACCTCGCAACTCTGGAGAGGGAGCCCATGGATAGCCTATCGTCCCGCTTCAATAGCGGGCTGTCGACCATCGCGCGCGCTTGCACGTTGGCCATGCTGGCGCTCGCACTCACTGCTGGATCCGCGGCTGCCCAGCTTTACGCCCTCGACGACTGGATGACCATCTCCTCGGTGAGCTCCTTTGAGTGGTCCCCCGACGGCCGGTTCCTCTACTACACGAGCAACGCCGCCCCGACCGGAACCGCCGAGATCTTCCGCGTGCCCGCCGCCGGCGGCGAGGCCACACTGCTCACCCGGCCGCCCGCCGGCGAGCGCCCCGAGCCGAAGCAGCAGCTCACGCTCTCCGACGACGGCAGCACGCTCTACTTCACGATGGCCCGCTACTTCCAGGCCTACGAGAACCTGTTCCGCATGCCCGCGGCCGGCGGGCCGGCCGAGGCGCTGACCTTCAACGATGCGGTCATCCAGACCTCGCCCGCCATCTCGCCCGATGGACGCACGCTCGCGTTCCAGGCGCGCACCGGCCGCGGGGCGAAGATCTACCTGCTCGACCTGACCCGCGAGTCCGCGTGGCCGCGGCTGCTGTTCCCCGAAGGCGGCGAGGAGACGTCGCCCAACTGGGGCCCGGACGGCAGCCTCGCCTTCGCGCGCTCGGGTGACATCTGGATCCTGCCGCCAGCGGGCAAGGAGCCGCGGCGCATCATCGAGGCCGCCTACGGCGGCGGCAACGGCGGGGCGGTGTGGTCGCCCGACGGCTCCAGGATGGCGTTCACCAAGGGGGAGAGCGGCTACGCCCAGGTGGGCGTCGTGGACATCGCAACCGGGCGCGTGATCCCGATCACCTACGAGCCCAACGAGCACAGTGGCATGTCGTGGTCGCCCGACGGTCGCTGGCTCGTGTTCACCCGCAACGATGACGTCGGCATGAGCCGCGACGTCGTGGTCGCGGCCGCGGACGGCTCGGGCAAGCCACGTGTGCTCACGCAGGGTAAGGGCATGCGCTCGTCACCGGCGTTCTCGCCCGACGGGCGCAGCATCGCCTACGTCGAGAGCAGCTCGATGCGCACGGACGACATCTGGATCGTGCCCGCCGAGGGCGGCAGCCCGCGCCAGCTCACGCGCTCGATGGGTCGCGTGGATGCGCGCCGCCTCACCGAGGCCGAGGAGGTCGCCTACGCCGGGCCGGACAACCTGCGCATCCCCGCCATGCTGTGGAAGCCGCCCAATTTCGATCCCTCGCGCAAGTACCCGGTCATCGTGCGCCTGCACGGCCACCCCGGGCAGTGGAACCACAGCTTCGAGATGATGACCCAGTACTTCGTGCAGCGCGGCTTCGTCGTGATCGCGCCCAACCCCAGGGGCAGCCAGGGCTTTGGCGCCGGTTTCCACGATCTGCACATCGCGGATTACGGCGGCGTCGAGTTCCAGGACGTGATGCGCGTGATCCCGTTCCTGGAATCGCTCGGCTACGTGGACATGAACCGGAAGGCCACCTGGGGCGGCAGCGGCGGCGGCTACATGAGCCTCGTGATCGCCACGGAGGCGCCGGACGCCTTCGAGGCGCAGGTCATCCGCGCGCCCGTGAGCGACTGGAGCTGGCTCGCCATCGACCGCTTCGCCGCCTCCGGCCGCGCCTGGACCGCCGGCCGCGCGCCTCGCCGCGAGCGCGAGGAGTTCGGCGGCCCCTATGCCGAGATCCCCGAGGAGTACGACCGCCGCTCACCCATCAACTTCGTTGAGCACGTAACGGTACCGCAGCTCCTCTTCCAGGGGCTCCGAGATACTTCGGTGCCGCCTCGCCAATCGCAGGTCTGGGTCCAGCGCATGCACGAGCTGCGCAAGGACCATCTGCTGACGTATGTGGAATACCCCGACGAGGACCACGGCCTCCAGCGCTACAAGGCGACCATCCGCGACCGCCTGGAGCGCATGGAGAAGTTTTTCGCGCAACACCTGGACCTTCCCCAGTTGGCCAACGGCCGGTGAATAGCCTCAGTTCACGCTTTCTTCCCTTGACAGCTGGGTCCACGTGAGACTAGTATGTGCACGGAGTGTGCACAATGTGCGCAAGCAGGAGTGTAGAGTTCGATCATGAGCACAAAAGCCCGAGGACTGCGTCTGCCCGCTGAGTTGGAGCGAGACATCAAGCGTGAAGGCAGCGCGCGAGGCCAGTCCTGGTCCGCCACGGCGTTGGAGCTCCTCTCCGAGGGGGTCCGGATGCGCCGGGCTCCAGGGATTGTCTTCGCGGACGGAGCCACGGGACGGCGGGCCGTCGTGGCGGGAACCGGCCTCGACGTCTGGGAGATCATCGCCGCCTGGCATCAAGCGGCGGACGAGGATTTCGAGCAGCTCAAGCGTAACTACCCCTGGCTTTCCGAGGCTCAATTGAAGGCAGCCTTGGGTTACTACGAGCTGTATCCCGAAGAGATCGACGCCCGTCTACAACAGCAGAAAGAGTGGACGCTGGAGCGCGTGCGCCGAGAGCTTCCTTTCGCCACGCCGCGGCGCGGACGGAAGTAGGGGGAGGTGCGCTATCTCCTGGACGAGGACGTCAACCCGGAAGTAGCTTCTGCAGCGCGGACGCTACAGCTGGACGTGGTCAGCGTCCACGAGTTGGGACGGACCGGCGTCGATTTCCCGGATGTCGCCCAGCTTCGGTTTGCCGGCGCGGAGCGGCGGATCATGGTCACTCGCAACGGGCCCGATTTCATCCGCCTGACGCGCGAGTTCTTCGAGGCGAGCGAGCCGCACTATGGGGTGCTTATCATTTCACACGCGCTTCCCAACAAGCACCCGGGCCGGATCGCGCGGGCGCTGAAGCGCTGGCACGACGCGCGGCCTGCCGCCAATGATCCCGAGCCTTATCTGATCGATTTCTTGGGGGAGCAGCGAGATACTCTGTAGGCAACACATTTCGTTTGAGGAGGAATCATGTCGACCACTAAGCTGACCCGCCGCCAGGCCATGCAGCTCCTGGCCACCTTCGGCATCACCGGCACGGCGGCCGCCGAGCTGCTCGCGCAGCAGAGCGGTAAAAAGGTCTCGGCCCAGACGCTGCGTGACGCCGGCGCCCTGATCGATGCGGAGCTTACGCCCGAGCAGATCCAGGTCGTCTCGAAGGTCATTCAGAAGAACATCGACCAGTACGAAGCGTTCCGGTCGCTCGAGATCGACGACATGGTCGAGCCCGCGCCCATCTTCCTGGCCAGAGGGAGGGTATGAATGTCGTCATTCCGGCGTAAGCCGGAATCCAGGGTTGGCAGTTGTGCAATCGAATGTTCTGATCTCTGACACCCTACTGAGGGCACCATGCAATCGACCGACCTGGTATTCAAGAGCGGCCGCGAGCTGGCCGCGTTGATCCGCACCAAGCAGGTTTCGCCCGTCGAGGTCACGACGGCGTTCCTCGACCGCGTCGAGCGGCTCAACCCCAGAGTCAACGCCTTCCTCACGATCCTGCGGGAAGAGGCCCTGGCCAAGGCCCGGCGTGCCGAGCAGGCCATCCAGGCCGGCCACTACATCGGTCCGCTCCACGGGCTGCCCTACGCCCCCAAGGACATCATCGCCACCTACGGACACCGGACCACGAACAACTCCGACGTCACGAAAGACAACGTCACCTACTACGAGTCCACCGTCACGGATCGGCTGAACAAGGCCGGCGCCATCATGATCGGTAAGCTCGCGGCCAGCCCCTTCGCCATGGGCGCCGCGATGCTGACCAGCTTCGGCAACGCGCGTAACCCCTGGGATCTGAACCACTCGCCTGCCGGTTCGTCCAGCGGCTCCGGCGCCGCCCTCGCCGCCTACATGGTGCCCCTATCCATCGGCACGGACACCGGCGGCTCGATCCGCGGGCCCGCCAACGCCAACGGCATTGTGGGACTGAAGCAGACGTACGGCAGGGTGAGTCGGTACGGAGCGACCACGCTCGCCTGGACGCTCGACAACGCCGGCCCGATGACCAAGACCGTGGCCGACAACGCCGACCTGCTCCAGGTCATCGCCGGTCACGACCCCATGGACCCCACCACCACGCACGACCCCGTCCCGGACTACAGCGCCGCGCTGACCGGGAACGTGGAAGGCCTGAGGATCGGCGTGCCCACGCACTACTTCTTCGAGGACACCGACCAGGAAGCGGACCGCGCGATCCGGGCGGCGATCCAGGCCCTCGTCGACATGGGCGCGACGGCGGTCGAGATCGACATTCCCCACGCTGACCACGCCGGTGCCGCGCTCTGGCTCATCGCCATGGCCGAGGCCGCCTGCTTCCACGAGAAGCGCCTCAAGGAGCACTGGGACCTGTTTGACACGCAGATCCAGCGCGAGCTCGGCTCCGCGCTCTTCTACACCGCCACCGACTACATCAAGGCCAACCGGATCCGCACGATCCTCCAGAACGAGATGGCCCAGGCCTTCGCGAAATGCGACGTGATGGTCGTGCCCGGCAGCCAGCAGCGCCCCGCCAAGCTCGATACGCCCGCGGAAGCGCGCGCGCGCTACAACGAGGTCACGCCGTCCACTCCTCGCCGCGGCAACACCTCGATCGGTAACATGACCGGTTATCCATGCCTCGTGGTCCCCTGCGGCTTCTTCTCCGGGACCCCGACGTTCCCGATCACAATGATGCTGTACGGCAGGCCGTTCGACGAAAGCACTATGTACCGCGTCGCGCACGCGTACGAGTCGGCCACGGATTGGCACAAGCGGAGACCGCCGGTGGGGTAGGACAGACGCTGGCTCTTTGGACGCCGATTGCATCGGCGCGGGCTGGCTTGCGGCAAGATGATTGCCCACAGGCTGCCCGCGCGCTCCCCGTCAGGCCCAGAGCGCCGCTATGGGCGCTGCGAGGATCCTGTCATCGAGCTCGAAAG
>JACQVC010000527.1 GCA_016209995.1 Gemmatimonadota bacterium | reverse complement strand
GTCCTCGGGGTCGGGCGTCGCCCAGCCGCTTTCGCCGCCGCCCACCGTGTGCCACATGCTGCGCGGGATCGGCGTGCCGCTCGCGCCCTCGCTCGCGCGGCTGTTGCTCGGCCCGCGATACGACGGGCCGTCCTGCTTGTTGCCGAGCACGTTGTAAGGGATCTCGTTGTCCATGGTGACGTGGTACATCTGCGCGATCGGGAGCTGGATCCTCATCCAGGAGCCGCCGTGCGTGGTCGAGATCGAGACGCCGCCGTCGTTCCCTACGATCATCCGGTCGGGGTTCGTCGGGTCGATCCACATGTCGTGGTTATCGCCGCCGGGCGCTGCCCGACCGCCCACGACGTCGAGCGTGCGGCCGCCGTCGCGCGAAACCGCGTAGGAGCCCGACAGGAAGTAGGTCTCGAACTCGTTGCTGGGCGAGACCCACATGTGCGTGTAATAGTGGGCGCGGCCCATGATGTTGCGGTCATGGGACACGAGCTGCCATGTCAGCCCGCCGTCCTCCGAGCTCCATAGCTGACCGCTCTGGGGCTCATAGTCCTTCCAGGGCACTCCGTCACCGGTTTCGATCTGAGCATAGACCCGGTTCGGGTTGGACCGCGCGATTGCGAGGCCGATCTTGCCCACCGGCGGCCGTGGGAGCCCGTTGCCCTCGAGCTTGCGCCACGTGGTCCCGCCGTCGCGCGACGCGTAGATCCCGCCGTTCATCCCACCGCTCTCCCGGCCCCAGGTGTGGATCTCGATCGCCCACATGCCGGCGAAGAGCACGCGTGGATTACTCGGGTCCATGACGAGCGCCGTGCAGCCCGTGTTCTCGTCCGCGAAGAGCACGCGCTCCCACGTCTTGCCGCCGTCCGTCGTGCGGTACACGCCCCGCTCCTGCTGCGGTCCGTAGGCGTGACCCAGCACGCAGGCGAACACCGTGTTCGTGTTCAGCGGGTCGATCACGACCTCCGCGATGCGGCCGCTGTTTTCCAGTCCCATGTGGGTCCATGTCCGGCCCGCGTCCGTGGACTTATAGATGCCGTTGCCGACGGAGATGTGGCTGCGGACGCACGCCTCGCCCGAGCCGGCCCAGACCGTGCTCGGATCCGACGGCGAGATGGCGAGGGAGCCGATCGACTGCGCCGTCTGATCGTCGAAGATCGGCTCCCAGTTGAGGCCGGCGTCGGCGGTCTTCCAGATGCCGCCCGACGCGGCGCCGATGTAGTAGGTGTTCGGGTCGCCGGGGATGCCCACGACCGCGCTCACGCGGTTGCCCGCAGGGCCGATGGTCCGCCAGGTGAGCTGGGAGTAGAGTGCCGGGTCGATCTGGGGTACCGGCGCTCGCTGCTGTCCGAACACCGCCGCCGGTGTGAGCGCGGACAGCACGAGCGCCAGCGAAGCGCAAAGGCTGGCGCGGGTCGCCCACGTTCTCATGGGAGCCTCCTTGTTGCTGCAAGGGTTCTAGTCGCGGGGGGACATCTGACTTCCGGTACGACAACGGTGGGAAGACTGCAATATTCGTTCCAGAGCGCGCTCTTCCGAGCGACGCGCTATCGCGGTGGCGGCCGCCGGCCGCTCACGGCCTCCAGAACGGATGGCGGCACCCTGGTGCCGTACGGCGTGACGCCCGCGAGCCGCGAGAAGTGCGAGTACGCCGCGTCCGCGACCGCTCGCACGGCCGACGGCGCACCCGCCTCGTCGCTGTAGCTGACCATCACGGTCAGCACGTACGGCCGGCCGGGCAGCGCCACGATACCCCACGCCGCCTGCACGCCGGTGATCCAGCCCGGCTTCCAGGCCACGCGCACGCTGGACGGAATGGGGTCGGTGAACGGGACCGGCGCGTCTTTCGGGATCTCGAGGATGGCCCGCAGATCGGCGCACAGCTCCGCGCTGAGCGGGAGCTCGCAGCGCGCAATGCGCGCCATGATCGCCGCCGCTTCGGCCGCCGTCGAGATGTTTTCGTTGCCGCGCGCGCTCTCCTCCGGCCGCTGCATCTTCCGCTGTAGTCGGGTCTGCCGCGTGCCCAGCGCCGCCAGCGTACGATTTACGGCAGCCATCCCGACGTGATCGATGAGCATGTTCGTTGCCGTGTTGTCCGACAATACGATCATGAGGATCGCCAGATCCCGCGCCGACAGCTCGGAAGTGCCATCTCCGAATCGGCCGATCACCCCGCTGCCGCCTACCTGATCGGCGGCGCGCACGGCCAGCCGCTGCTCGAGCCGACCCTCCCCCGCGGACGCCCGCCGGTACAGCTCGAGCAGGATCGGGATCTTGATCGAGCTCGCCTGCGGGAATACCAGCGCATCATTGACGCCGAACGTCTCGCCGGTCGTCAGATCGATGGCGTGCGCGCCGACCACGCCCGTCGCGGCGCGCGCGATCTCCTCGAGCTGAGCTTGGAACTGCGCGGCCACGATCGCGCGCGGCTCGGTCTGCGCCCGAGCGGGCGCCGGAAGCAGCAGGCCCGCGATCAGCACCCATGACGCAGCGCCGCCCGACTTCGCGAGAAACCTCGACCCGAAGCGTCCGTCGATCATAGCGACCCCCTGCCGGATTCCCGTACGCATCGGCCTGCCTGGTCCCTGCGAGCTGAACAGATACAAGGACCGGCCGTTGCCGTCCACGGCAGCGCCGCCCTCTCCCCTCCGCTGCGCGCCGCCGGCGCTGAGAAGAAATGTCCCTGTCGGCCCAAGCGACCATGAGTCAATGCGTCCCCGCAATCAGATGGGCGCTACGCGACCGTCATGGCGTCGGACCGCGAACCTCGCGCGGCCTGCGCGTGGCACATCCCTTGCTCTTTGCCTCGATACGCCCTCCGCAACACCGCAGCAGATGAGTGGGGCTCGAACCGAATGATCCAGCGAATACTGATTCCCCTGGATGGCTCGGCGTGGGCCGAGTGCGCCTTGCCCTATGCGAGGCTGCTCCAGCGCGCGTTCGGCTCGAAGATCGCGCTCTTGCGGGTGCTCGAGCCGGACTCCTCGGGAGATGAGCCGCCGGACAGCGTGGATTGGCGCCTCTTGCGGGTCGAAGCGGAATCGTATCTTCAGATGGTGGCCGATCGGCTTGCGCGGCAGGGAGGCGAGGTCGAGACGTTCGTGACCGTGGGCAGAGCGTCCGAGTCGATCCTCGAGACCGCGCGAGATTGGGGCGCGGACCTCATGGCGCTGAGCAGTCATGGTCGCAGCGGACCGAGCCGCTTCGGCCTGAGCGGCACCGCGCACAAGGTGCTCTCTGCCGGCGAGACATCCATCCTGTTGGTCCGCGTGCCCTGCGCGGCGCCTGGCCCGAGCGAGCCCGAGCTGAAGCGGATTCTCGTGCCCGTGGACGGATCTGCCCGTAGCGAGTGGGCTCTTTGCCTGGCAACCGCGCTGGCGCGCTCGGCCGGGTCGGAGATCGTGATGATCTGGGTGATTCCCCGGCCCGAGGGCGTGGGACACGTTCTCGATGAAGCGCTCGGGACGCGTGTCGTCGAGGAGAGCCGTCAGCGCGCCGACGATCAGCTCCGGAAGCTGAGCGGCGAGCATGGCGCAGCGGACATCGCGATGCGGTGCCAGTGTGTCGTGGCCGGCAGCGTTGCCCGGGCCATCGACGAGACTGCGCTTCGCGAGGGCGCGTCTCTGGTC
>JACQVC010000520.1 GCA_016209995.1 Gemmatimonadota bacterium | reverse complement strand
GTTCCGCGAGGCCTTCAATCGCGAAGCGGCCGAGCGGCTGCGAGGGTACGATCTCCGGCCCGAGATCGCCGCGGATCTCGAGATCGCGCTGGAGGAGATCAGCGATTCCCTGCAGCACTACCTCCAGTACCTGGGTCCATTCGGGGTCGGCAACCCAAGGCCCGTGTTCCTGACCCGGCACTTGAGTGTCGAGGGCGAGGCGCGCATCGTAGGCCACGGTCATCTCAAGCTGCGACTGAGCCAGCAGGGGCGAGCCATCGATGGCATCGCCTTCCGGCTCGCCGAGCGCCTGGGGAGCGTGGCCGCGGGCCAGGTGGACATCACCTTCCACCTCCACGAGCATCGCTATCGCGGCGCTCGGCACGTGCAGGCCAAGATCCTGGACCTGCATACCGCCGCGAGCTGAGCCGAGCGGCCAGGTTGCTCGAGCAGCGAGCGCGTCGCGTATGCGGATCATCGCGGGGCAGTGGGGCGGACGGAGGCTCAAGACGCCGCGGGGGCGCGGGGTGCGGCCCACGCTCGATCGCGTGCGCGAAGCCTGGATGTCCGCGCTCTCGCCGCGACTCGGCGGCGCGCGCGTGCTCGATCTTTTCGCAGGTTCGGGCGCCCTCGGGCTCGAGGCGCTGTCCCGCGGGGCCGAGCACGTCACGTTCGTGGAGAAGGCGGGCGAGGCGTTGCGCGTGCTCGCGGAAAACGTGGCCACTCTGGGAGCGGACGCCAGCGTGCAGGTGGTGCGCGGTGACGCGCTGCGGTATGTTGCGCGCCTCCAGCCTCACGCCTTCGATATCGCCCTGGCGGATCCGCCCTACGAGCAAGGGCTGGCGGCGAGGCTCGTGACCGCGTTCCTGGAAAACCCGTTCGCCGGTGAGCTGTGGGTCGAGCACCGGACGTCGGAACCGATGCCGGATGCGCCAGGAATGAGGCAGCGCCGTTATGGAGACACCACGCTCACGGCCGTGGCTGCGCCCCCGCCGACGTGATGGGCAGGTCCACGACGGCGTGGGGTGAGGGCGACACGGGGCGTGAGGGCGACGAGGAGGCGAGGGTGAGATGAGAAGCCGAAGCGCAGACCGGCAGAAGGGAAGGCCCGTGACGAGGAAGAGCGCGAGCGCCGAGCGCACCGTCGTCGCGATCTATCCAGGCTCCTTCGATCCGGTCACCCTCGGCCACGAAGACATCGCGCGCCGCTGCCTGAGCTTCGCCGACCAGGTGATCATCGCCGTGACACAGCACGCCACGCATGCGAAGAAACCGCTCTTCACCGTGCAGGAGCGGCTAGAGATGCTGCGTGAGGTCTTCGCAGGCGAGAAACGCATCGCTTGCACGGCCTTCGATGGGCTGCTTGTCGATTTCGCCCGCGAGCGCGGGGCACGCTTCGTCATCCGCGGCCTGCGGGCCGTGTCCGACTTCGAGTACGAGTTCCAGATGGCGCAGATGAACCGGGAGCTGTCGGCCGACCTGGAGACGTTGTTCCTGATCCCCGACCTGGCGTTCTCGTTCCTGTCGGCGTCCCTGGTTCGCGAGGTCGCGAGCCTCGGGGGCGACGTCAGTCGTTTTGTCTCCCAGCCGGTGTTCCGGCGGCTCGAGAAGCGGCTGCGAGCCTGACCCGAACGTCCAGTGCTTCCGGCCGGAAGCACCGGCGACCTGTGGAGCGCTTGCCACCGGACCGCGAAAACGACAACTTTTTTGGATAACTCACGCCGCGCTCCGTCCTGAGCCGGCGCATGCCACGCACAGCCATTCGGGAGGATCGATGGGTTTCGAGGTCGAGAAGGTCGGCGATGTAACGGTCGTGGATGTGCGAGGCCAGCTCATCGTGGGCAATCGACAGGAGCTCAAGCAGCGCGTGCTGCACGAGCTCGACGATGGCGCGCGCAAGTTCGTGATCAGCTTCGAGAACACGGGCTACATCGATTCATCCGGTCTGGGGGTGTTGGTGAGCCTGTCCAAGAAGGTACGCGAGCACGGTGGCGATCTGAGGCTGGCCGGCCTCAATGAGGATCTGCGCACCCTGTTCGAGCTGACCAAGCTGGACACGTTGTTCGAGATCGCGGATTCACGCGACGAGGCGCTACGGGGATTCTGACGACCACGAGAGCGGCTGGCGTCTCATGACCCCTCAGCTCGTCCTCGAGCTGCCCAACGACGTGCGCGCGATCGCGCGGGCGGTGGATTTCGTGGTCAGTCGCTGCCAGGCCGTCGACTCCGATCCGCGCAAGGTTCGACTCAACCTGCGCGTGGGGCTCACGGAGGCGCTCTCCAACGCGATGCTCTACGGCAACGGTCGAGACCCCGCCAAGCGTGTACGGGTCGAGATCGGCTGGGACGGCGAGTGCGTGATCCTGCGGGTATCGGACGAGGGGCGCGGATTCGATCCGACCCGCGTGCCGGACCCCACGGCGGCGACCAACCTCTGGAAGGTCGGCGGGCGCGGTCTCTTTCTCATGCGCCAGCTGATGGACGAGGTTCACTTCAACGACGCCGGCAACTCGGTGACTATGGTGCTTCGCTGCAGGCAGTGCCCGGCGAACGGCCCGGGAGTGGACGCTTGAGAGTTGCGCGGCCCGAGGGTTGGAAGCTTCCCGACTCGGTGAAGGCCGCGCTCGACGATTTCCGCCGCGACCTGGGTTGGGACGTCCACCTGTGGGCGGCGGGGGACGGCGCCCCCCGCCGGCACGTCTACCCACCCGAGGCACCGGTGGACGATGTCCGACCCGGCAGCACGATCCGGGTCGTCTCACCCCGAGACGGGCCACCGCTCGAGGTGGAGCTGCGCTCGACTTCCCCGCTTGCCAACCAGGTCCTCGCCTTCCTCACCGCCACGCTCGATCGGATGTTCGCTTTTGACCGCGAGGTGAAGTTCTTCACCAGCGAGATCGTCGAGCGGTACGAGGAGATCAACCTGCTTTACTCGATCAGCGAGACGCTCGGAGCCGTCATCACGCTCGAGGATGCGGCGCGTGCGATTCTGCACGAGGTCAGTGATGTGATGGAAGCGCGCCGTGCAGCCCTTTGGGTCTTCGATCCCGAAGATGAGCGGCTGCATCTCGTCGCGGCGGTGGGCGAGGAGGGGCACAGGGAGCCGATCCGAGTGGATGACCCCGGCGCCGTGACCGCGCGCGTGTTCCGGGAGCAGACCCCGCTCATTGTCGAGCGTGCGCGCGAGTCGGACGTCGGGACCGCCGCCGCGGCCGAGCCTCCGCGCGCCAAGGGTCGAGGAGGGAAAGGGCCGCGCCGCGCGCCGCGCCGGGGCCCGCAGGACGCCGATTCGTTCCTCTCGGTGCCGATCCGGTACGCGCCGCCCAACCAGTCGGGCCGGACGATCGGTGTGGTGAACCTCATCGGGAGGCGCACCGGCGGTCAATTCACGGCGGGGGACCAGAAGCTACTGTCGGCCATTGCCAGCCAGATCGGCGCGGCCATCGAGAACAATCGACTCGTCCGCGAGAGCCTCCAGCGCGAGCGCATGTCGCGCGAGATGGAGCTGGCTCACGACCTGCAGATGAAGCTGCTCCCGCCGGTAGACAGCATCGCGGGCGCGGAGGTCGCGGCCCGCTGCGAACCCGCTCAGCTCGTCGGTGGCGACTTCTACCAGCTCCTACACTTCTCCGACGATCGCATCGGCATCATGATCGGAGACGTCTCGAGCCATGGGTTTCCAGCGGCCCTGATCATGGCGCTGGCGATGAGCGCCGCCGGGATCTACGCCCATCAAGGTGCGGCGCCGGCCGAGGTGCTGAGCCGTATGCACGTGGCCCTCATCGACGAGTTGGAGAGCACGGAGATGTACCTGACTTTGTTCTACGGGGTCATCGACCCGGCCGCCGGGACCCTGACCTATGCGAACGCGGGTCACCCCCATGCCTTCCGGCTGCGCGGCGGGCGAGCCGCCGAGCGGCTCTCCACGACCGACCCACCGTTCGCGATCACCAATCGACAAACCTACCACGAGACGCAAACGGCCTGGGTCTCGGGGGACGACGTGCTGCTCCTGTTCACCGACGGGTTGTCCGACGCCGTGGCGCCACAGAGCCGGGGCGAAGGAGAGAGCCGCGTGGTCGAGGAAGTCACGCGCATGTCCGGTTCGCCGCTGCGTGACGTGGTCGATCGGCTCTTCGCGCTGGCCGCCGCAGGCGGCACACCGGCGCTCGGTGATGACCGGACGGCCGTCCTGATCCGGGGCTAGGGCGGCTGGGTGGCTGGGGGTCAGAGGCGCTAAGGGTCGGCTATTCAAACCGGACAGCCGAGTCACGCGTGCGACACTCGTCAACCAAGCCGCCGCTGGGCCAGAACTTCCTGGTGGACCGCAACCTCCAGGCGAAGATTGTCGACGCCCTTGAGCCGGACCCGCAGGACGAGGTGCTCGAGATCGGCCCCGGCCACGGCGAGCTGAGCCTTCACCTGGTCGGTAGGGTCCGGCGGCTCATCCTGGCGGAGCTGGACCGCAAGCTCGCGCGCTCACTCGCGGAGCAATTCCAGGACCGAAACGATGTCACGGTGATCCAGGGAGACGTGCTCGCCATGCCGCTCGGCGAGATCACGACTTGCCCCCGGGAGCTGAAGGTGATCGGTAATATCCCCTACAATCGTACCACGCCGATTCTGTTCAAGCTGCTGGAGCGGCCCCGGCCCCGTGAGATCGTCCTCATGGTCCAACGCGAAGTGGCGGACCGCATCCTTTCGCCGCCCGGCTCGAAGGAGTACGGTGCGTTGAGCGTGGGCGTCCGCAGCGTGGCCGAGGTAGAGCGAGTGCTCGCGGTCCCGCGCGGAGCGTTTCGGCCGATCCCCAACGTCGACTCCACGGTGATCCGCATCCGGCCGACGTCTCCACCCCCGCTTACTGTGGGTGAGGAGACTAACTTGCGCGTGCTCACTCGGGCGGCCTTCCAGCAGCGACGGAAGCAATTTCAGAAGATTCTGCGCGGCTCGCACGAGTACGAGCTGGATGGCTTTGATGTCGATGAGCTGGCGGGTGAGACCGGCTTCGACCTGAGCGCGCGACCCGAGGAGTTCTCACCCCAACAGTTCGTCGAACTGACTCGTGCGCTGGAGCGCCGGCGAGTCGACCGAGTCGGCGGACGCGCCGTTCACGAGTCCAAACGAGAGCCCCTGGCTGAAGAAGGAGTACGCGACTCCGAGCACGCTCCGGGCCAGCGGCCGAGTAAGAAGAGGTGAGGGGGATGGCGAGCACCGGCGCTGACGCCGGCCGCCCCTGGCTTCAGGCCCTGGGGTTGGGCCGTCCCGAGCTGCGCGCCTGGGCCATGTACGACTGGGCGAACTCGGCGTTCGCCACCACGATCATGGCGGCCGTGCTCCCCATCTACTTCGCGGACGTGGCTGCGGCCGATCTGCCGCAGAACCTGCGAACCGCGTACTGGGGCTATACCACCAGCGCAGCTCTGCTGATCACGGCGGTACTGGCGCCGGTGTTGGGCGCCATGGCCGACTACCTCGGTGCCAAGAAGCGATTCCTGGCCGGCTTTGCCGCTATCGGGATTCTCGCCAGCGCTTGCCTCTACCTCGTGAGCCGCGGCGAATGGCTGCTGGCGGCGATCCTGTTCGTGCTCGGTGACATCGGCTTCGCCGGCGGCAACGTCTTCTACGAGTCGCTCCTGCCGCATGTGGCCCGCGAGCACGAGGTAGACCGCGTCTCGACCGCCGGCTACGCCATGGGCTACGTGGGCGGCGGCGTGTTGTTGGCGGTAAATCTCTTCTGGATCCTGAGTCCGACCTCCTTCGGCCTGAGCGACGCGGGGCACGCTTCGCGACTCGCCTTCCTGAGCGTCGCGATCTGGTGGGCCCTGTTCTCGATCCCCGTCTTCCGCTCAGTCGCCGAGCCGGCCGGCCGCCTGGAAGCCGACGAGACCCGGCGCATGAACCCGTTGCGCGTAGGGTTCACGCGCGTCGTAGAAACCTTCCGGGAGATTCGCCTATACCGCCACACGTTTCTCTTTCTCATCGCCTTCTGGTTCTACAACGATGGGATCGGGACGATCATCAAGATGGCCACGATCTACGGCCGCGAGATCGGGATTGGGACGAACCACCTCATCGGTGCGTTACTGCTCGTGCAGTTCGTGGGGATTCCGTTCACGTTCGCGTTCGGGCCGCTGGCGGCACGCTTGGGCGCGAAGAACGGACTGTACCTCACGCTGTGCGTCTACACCGGCATCTCCGTGCTCGGCTACTTCATGACGGTCGGTTGGCATTTCTGGCTGCTCGCCCTGGCGGTGGGCATGGTGCAGGGCGGCAGCCAGGCGCTCAGCCGCTCCATCTACGCCAGCATGATTCCCCGCGGACGCTCCTCCGAGTTCTTCGGCTTCTACAGCGTGTCCTCGAAGTTCGCGGGCATCCTGGGACCCGCGCTCTTCGCGCTCGTGGCCCAGCTGGCGGGCGGAAGCCGCCTGAGCATTCTCTCACTCATCGTGTTCTTCGTGGGGGGCATGCTGCTGCTCACGCGTGTCGACGTGGATGAAGGCAGGCGCATTGCCCGGGCGGAAGACGAGAAGCTGCGGCCCGCGAGTGTAGTGGCGTAGAAACGAGGCGAGACATCGCCGGAGAGCATTGCTGAAGTGGGGCGAAACGAAAAGGCCCGGAAACGATCTCCGGGCCTTCCCTTGCGTGACGGACGTAACGTCACACCCGACTGGAACTCAGTTCTACTGTAGTTGCGGACCCAGGCCTGAGTCAAGGTTCTAGCATTCAATTCAAGAATGCGCGTGCTCCCGGGGGGATTCGAACCCCCATGAGCCCAAAGGCTCACCCGAGTTCCAGTCGGGTGCGTATACCGGTTCCGCCACGGGAGCACTTCAACCGCAGGATGACGGATTCCGTTGCACACCCGATCCTTGCTCTCAGCCCCGCGGACGACAGCCGCTCAGAAGCACGATCACCTGAATGGATGGGCTCAAGGATAGCGCGATGCGTCGCGCGCTGGGATCGAGACCGTGAGCCCGACACTCGTTGGCCGGATGCCAGGGCACACTTCGCCAGATTCTGGAGGGATGGGCCAACATCTTGAGATGGCAACCAATAAACGGTATGTGCTTTCACCTGTGCTTTCACCTGTACTTGCCGTGGGCAGTGCCCGCAGGCAACTTGAGCTTGCGGGACCTGCGCCTTCCCAACACTCAGATCGCTCTACCGCCATGGGTACCGAACCGGACCGGTGCGAGCGTTTCTGTCCGAGCTGCAGCGGCGGAAGGTTGTCCGAGCCGCCGTGCTGTACGGCGCCGTTGCGTTCGTCCTCCTGCAGGCTGCGGACTTGGTCGTCCCTGCGCTCCTGCTGCCGCCCTGGACTCTCACGTTCATCCTGGTGCTCCTACTTTTCGGTTTCCCTGTTGCGTTGGTCCTCGCCTGGGTCGTGGAGCCGCGACCCGCCGCGACGGTGAGCGGGGAGCGGGCTCCGCCGAATCCAGAGCAGACGGGCGAGGCAGCCGTCCGCACTCCAGGCCTACGCCGACGCCCCGTCGTCTACGCCGGCATCGTGGTGGCGATCCTCGCCGTGTCGGGGCTTTTCGCTCTGCCACGACTTCTGAACCGGTCGACCCGCGATGAGGTGCCGGAGATTAGGTCGCTCGCCGTGTTGCCCCTCGACGATTACGCCGCTGACCCGGAGCAGGAGTACTTCGCCGATGGCATGACCGAGGCGCTCATCAGCGAGCTGAGCCGGCTCGGCGCCGTGAAAGTCATCTCCCGCACCTCGGTCATGCAGTACAAGGGTACGCGTAGCAAGCCGCTTCCCGACATCGCTCGCGAGCTGAACTTGGATGCGTTGGTGGAGGGGAGCGTGCTGCGTGCGGACGGCCGCGTGCGGATCACCGCTCAGCTCATTCACGGTCCCACGGACTATCACCTTTGGTCCGACAGCTACGAGCGCGACCTCGCGAACGTGCTCGCGCTCCAGGGCGAGGTGGCGCGGGCGATCGCGCAGGAGATCCGGGCGCGGCTCGCGCCTGAGGAGCGGACGCGGCTGGCGCGTGAGCAGCGCCCTGTGGACCCTGCGGCGTATGACGCGTACTTGAAGGCCCGCTTTGAGATGAGCCGCCTCACCGCTGCTGCCATGAGGCGCGCTATTGAGCACTTCCAAGAGACTATCCGTCTCGATCCTCGTTATGCGCCCGCCCATGCGGGGCTGAGCTTGGCGTACATACTGTTCTCACAGCCCCTCGGCGGCGGCGACAACCGCAAGTACCTGCCGTTGGCGCGCGCCGCCGCTGAACGGGCGCTTGAGCTGGACCCGCAACTTGCGGAGGCGCATGCGAATCTCGGCGGGGTCCATTTCATTTACGACCGGGACTGGGAGGCTGCCGAGCGGGAGTACCGTAGGGCGGTCGAGCGGGACCCTCTGTCGCTGGACACTCGGACCATAGTGTGCGAGGGGTTCGTGCACGCGCGTGAGTTCGAGCGCGCGATGGCGGAGTGCCGGAACATCCTGGAGCTCGATCCAGACTTCGGCCGTGCCCGCGCCTACCTGCGACGTGGCTACGAGGGGCTCGGGCGCTTCGAAGG
Source organism: Gemmatimonadota bacterium (assembly GCA_016209995.1). Taxonomy (GTDB): domain Bacteria; phylum Gemmatimonadota; class Gemmatimonadetes; order Longimicrobiales; family Gaopeijiaceae; genus JACQVC01. The sequence goes on along the minus strand of JACQVC010000520.1, from coordinate 1,480 downwards.
CGCCATCGAAGTCTACGCGGAGGGACGGCTCCGTGCGGATACGAGCGCCGCGGCGAGAGGTGACATCGACGCCCTACGCCGCGCGTTTGCAACCCGCGGCGCCCAAGGCTACTGGGAGTGGGTGCTCGAGCGCAGCGGTGGTGTCGGGACGAACGCGAGCCATGCGCTTGCGGCGCTCGGCCGGGTGGACGAGCTGCTCGCACTGCTCGAGCGGTGGTACGAGGAACGGAGCGGCAACCTGTGCTTCCTGCGTGACTCGCCGTACGACCCCGTCCGCGACGACCCGCGCTTCCGCGCCTTCCTCGCCAGGCTGCGGTTGGACTGAGCACGGAGGCTGGCTGCGAGAGCAGCCGCAGGTCACCTGCGTGCGATAATGCGGTGCGCCTTCGGGCTACTGTGCTGTCGAGATCAGCGGCCGTCGCGGCCGGATTCCTTCCCTGTCTCCGGAGGTGAATATGCGACACCCTTCGCTGTACCAAGTGGGCGGCCTGGCTCTCGTCGCAGGCGGTATCCTCCTCGGCGTGGGCATCGTGCTCCATGCGCCCCAGCCCCAGACGCTCGCCGCCTTCGCGGCTCTGCCGCGAGGCACGTGGATGGTGTCACACTGGGCCATCGCATTGGGCAGCCTCCTCACTCTTGGCGGATCCATCGCGCTGATTCGCCACTTTGCCGGCGCCAGCGGGGAGGGCTGGGCAGCGCTCGGTCTTGGCGGCGTACTCCTGGGCTCGGTGGGGTTCGTGATCATCGTAGCGCCCGAGATCGCGGCGTTCCCGATGCTCGCTGGCATGGACGGCGGTGTCGTGGCCGAGCACTCCTTCGCGGCCATCAATATGGGGCTCATGGGCCAGGTCGCCGTGGCGGGTCCCCTCTTCTGGCTCGGGATTGGCGGGCTGGCCTTCGCCCTGCTCAGTGACGCCGCATGGCCGCGCGGCCTGGCCTACGCTGGGCTGGCGATCGCGGCCGTCGAGTTGGTGGCAGGTTTTGCCGTCCAGAACTTCACCGTGAGTCGCGTGCTCACATTGATCGGCGGTCTTTGGATCGCAGCGCTAGGCTGGACCATGATGCGTGTCGGTAGGAGCGCACCGGCGGCCGCGCCAGCCGTCGGCACCGGCGCGAGCCGGTAGGCACGACCACCCGATCTTGGCTCTCAGCCCACGGACGATAGTCGCCGAGGAGGATACCCTGAACCTGTGGGCACAAGGTAGCGGGATGTGTCGAGCGGGGATCGAGATGCGGCTCTGGTGCGACACGCTCCCCGTACCAACTGGGCACGTGACGCACTCGGTGACCCATCGCGCTATGGACTCCGCCAGGTGGGCCGACCTACGTTCGGCGCGGACAGGTTGGCTCAGGTTAGTGGCGCAGGAGGAGGGAATGGCACGGCCGCGGACCGACAATCAGGAGCACGCCTACACGCTCCAGGAATTCCTGCGGCTTCCGGAAGAGGACGGATACCGGTTGGAGCTGGTGCGGGGACGGC
>JACQVC010000526.1 GCA_016209995.1 Gemmatimonadota bacterium | reverse complement strand
GGCCTACGTCAGTTTGTACCTGCTGCCGGAACTGATCCCGGGCGCGGCACGCATCAACGCGTGGATATCGAGGGCCCTCAGCGGCCGACCGGGGCTCACCTGGCTGACGCGGCCCACAGCGCTCGTGCTGGTCGTCAGGCTGGAGAAGTCCCAAGCCCAGACGGTCTCCCAGCAGGCGCGTCCACGTGCCCGGTCAGAACCACCGATGTGAGCGAACCGCAGGGCGGGGTCGTGCAGATTGGTCATCGAACGCCGAGCCCCAGGGCGTGGCGGATCGTCTGCAGCAACGTGGGGTAGATGCCCTGACGATGGACGAGCAGCTCGTAGGACACGAGCAGGCAGACGTTCCAGATTGTCAGCCCTCCCAGCAAAACCGCCACGAGCCGCCGCCAGGGCCGGGCCGCCGAGGCGTGCAGCAGCGCGCCAAGACCGAGCGCCAGAAGTGGAGTTGCAGACACGTAGCGGCGGGCACCAAAGGCCGCACCGGCCCGTCCGTACGGATGAAGCACGTCGGTCAGGTAGATGCTCACCAGGCCGAGAATCGCGACGCAGCCGAGACGGCGCGCTTCGGTCGAGTCCCCGCGCGCCGCGAGCAACACGACACCCACCAGCCCCGCGAGCACAATCGGCGACCAGCTGATCCAGCCCTCGTAGCCGATCGAAAACAGCGCGTTCCGCAACACGCTGGCCTCGAAGCCTGAGCCGAGCTGGCCCGGCGACGCAACGAACCAGCGGCCGTAGAGCTGAAACGAGGCGACTCCCTGTGGCAGGTAGCCGAGTCCGATGCCCACCGTCCATGCGAGGAGACAGACCGTCGGAACGCGCCACTGCGGCCACGAGTCCCGTGCCGCAACCGCGAGCATGAACGCCGGCATCACGAGAAGCGCGCCGTGCGGAAGCCGGATCGCCACAAGGTAGCCGGCAACCAGACCGGCGCCGAGCCACCGCGACGGCCGCAGCGGATGGGTGGCGGCGCGGTGGCTCAGAGAAAGCATGGCCGCGACGCCAAACCAGGACACGGCGTGCGAGTACAGCGGCGCCACCAGCGTGTAATAGATCGCGGCCGTGCCCAACCAGGTCATGGCGACCGCTGCCAGCGCGTTGCCCTCACCGAGGCAGCTCGCAATCACCCGGCGCGTGACGACGGCTCCCACGCCCGCCCAGAGGATGCTCGCCACCGCGGCTCCCCACACGGCTCCGGCACCGTAGCCGAACGGCTGTCCGGCCATGCCCAAGCGTCCCAGCAGGTAGTCAGCGCCCAAGCCCAGCAGATAGCCCGGAAGCCACAGCAGGGCGGGCGCGATCGGAAACGGGTTGGCGGCGCGGCCCGCCGGGCCCTCACCATATGGATACGAAGCGACGCCTTCAGGTTCCAGTTGCTTGAACTCGTCGTTGAGATTGACGTCCCGATCGAGGACGAGCGAGGGCAGGTACGAGAAATAGCCTTTGGCGTCACCCTCGACGATTGCGCCACCAGGCTCGGTGGTGATCGAGATCCCGATCATGTACCCGGCGGCGATCAGAAGCGTGAAGGTGAGAAGGAGGCGGTCGTCGTCTCGGGCGACCAGGTCCTTCCAGGCGCGCAGGACCGATCGGAGCGACGGCACGGAGTGAGAACCTGCTGGTCGCACCATTACTTCTTCGCAGTCTAGCGCCTTGACCCGTACGCGACTGCCCGAAATAACCCGGGGCCCTTCAGTCGACGCGCCAGGCGAGCACGGCCGACCCCTGGAACTCGTAGGGGAGGCACCACCCAAGCGGGCCGAGCCGCAGCCGCGCCGAGTCGGTGACGAGCGTCCCGCCGCGGAGGCGCAGGAACCTTACCAGATCGATCGGACAAGCATAGTAGACCGCGTCGGCGTCGCCGCCGCGCACCGCATCGAGGCAGGGCTCCCGGTAGAGAAACCGCCGATGTCCCCGCAGCCGCTTGCGAAGCGCGACGCCCAGATTCCGTCGCAACCAGCGGAGCGCGCCGCGCCGGCCGTCGACCCCGAAGGCCCGACGGGTACGTCCCCGGATTGCGTCTGCGAGGGGGGTCCAGAGCGACCCGTGGTTTGGAATCCCGGCAATCAAGTACCCCGGGCGCTTCAGCACCCGCAGCGCTTCGTCGACCGCCCGTCCCACATCGGGCAGATGTTCCAGCACCTCGAAACACGCCACCGCATCGAACGAGCCCTCGGCGAACGGCAAGTCGAGCGCGTCGCCGGCCACGCCGGTAACGCGGCCCGCGGACTGATGCTTCAGCCGCCGCAGCGCCTCGGCCGACAGCTCGAGCGCGACGGCAGAGGATCCGGAGCGACCGTCGACCAGGGCCCTCAGCGCCGTGGCGACGCCCGAGCCAACCTCGAGAATCCTGGGAGCTGGCACATCCACCGCGGCGGTGACAACTCTCGAGAAGCGATCGAAATACGCGAGGTCATGGCTGGCCTGCTGACTCGCGTACGCCGTATCTTCCCGATAAAACGACCGCAAACGCGCACGCAGGTGCGCGTCAGGCGGGGTCTCCGTCAACGACCAAGCTGATCGAGGCGCGCCCATTGTGTCTCAAACGAGCTCGTCGTACACCTGCAGCAGTTGGTCGGTGACCGCATCCAGGGAAAACGACCGCTCAACCATTCCACGGGCCTCCGCTCCCATCTCAGCCCATCGCTCGTGGCCTCGCAGCGCCTCCCCCAGAGCACCCGCTAGTGCCCCCGCGTCGCCCGGCTCGACCAGCCACCCGTTCACGCCTGGAATCACCTTATCGGGAATTCCCCCCGCCTTGGTCGCGACAACGACGCGGCGATGGACCATGGCCTCGAGCGTCACGAGAGAGCTCCCTTCATACAAGGTCGGGTGCACGAAGACGGACGCCGCTTCGTACCAGGCGTGCAATTCGGCTGGATCGACCGCTCCGCGCAGCGTCACTCGGTCGCGGAGTCCCAGTTCCTGGATGACGCGCTCGAGCCGAGGGCGCAATGGTCCTTCACCAACCAGCACGATCTTCCAGGGTCGGTGTGCACGACCGGCTCCGGCCGAAGGGAGTTCGTCGCCGCGCAGTGTCCTCAGCGCGTGCATCAAAGTCTCGAGGCCCTTGCTGTACTCGAGTCGACCGACGCTCACCAAGAGGACCTCACGCGGGTCCAATCCCGCCCTTTCCCGAAGTCGGCGTCCATCCTCCGGACCGGCCAGCCTATCGCACTCCGCGATATCGACGCCATTGGGAACGACACGGATGCGGTCGGAAGATACGCCGAGGAGCCTCGTGACCGAATCGACGAGAATACGGTCGGTCGCAACAACCCGATCGGCTGCGTTCGCGCAGGTGCGCACGGCACGCCGAAGCGGCAGGTAGCCCAACCATTTCAATCGGGAGCGACCCGCACCGGGACTCCCGAACTCTTCGAACCCATGCGGGTTGAATACGAACGGCTTCGCGCGGGCGGGGACGCGGACGCGCGCACGAGCGTAACCGAGCGCGCTGGCGCCGTGACCGTGCACGACGTCGATCTCGTTCCCCGCAGCCAAGGCTGCCGCGACGCGGCCCGCCCGCAACCCGAACAGGAGGTACGCCGTGCTCCGGTCGATGACCGTCGTGCCCCGGCGGTTGGCAAATGGAAAGGTTCGGTACGGCACCGATACGACCGAGAAGCGGCGGACCAGCTCGGGCGCCAGGCCGTCGGTCAACTCTGCTCCCGGCGACACACGGTTCGCGGCGGGCGGCGCGATCAGAATCACACGAAGCTCGCGCTTCAGCAGCGACCGCACCAGGTCGTACACGTGCCGCTCGAGCCCGCCGTAGCCGTGCAGCGGATAGACCGACCGTGCAACGACCGCCACGCGCAACGGCAACCGGGAGGTCACGTCGTGGCGCTCCCGCGCTGAGCGATCAATTCGCGATACAGCCCCTGGAATCGATCGACCACAGCGGCCGCGCCGAATCTCGCTTCAACAGTTCGACGAGCCGCCGCTCCCAGCCGGTCTCGTTCCGGTGCGCTGCCGACCAGACGCGCCACGTGGTCCCCCAGTTCACGCTCGCCGTCGGCCAGGAGACCCGTCACCTCATGAATGATGATGTCGCTCGTCCCGCCCGTATTCATCGCCGCGATGGGTACGCCGAGCGCGCTCGCCTCGAGCAGCACGCGGCTCAGCGGCTCGGGCCAGTAAGACGTGAAGACCAGCAGTGACGCGTGACGCAGCCAGATGAGGACCCGCTCGCGGGGAAGCCAGCCGGAGAATCGTACGTCGCGGCCGGAACGGCGCGCCAGGTCCTGCATCTTCGCGCGCTGTGGTCCGTCGCCAATGACCACGAGCGGCCATGGAAGGTTCGCGCGCTCGATCGCGGGCAGGAGCCTGAGACTGCCCTTGTTGGCCGCAAGCTTGCCCACATAGATCGCATACTCCCCATCCATCGGCCGCGGCCCCGCGTCGGCCGCCGCACGAATGCCCGCGGTATCAACGGGATTTGGAATCGTCTCCACTCTGGTGGCCCGCAGCTCGGCCGCGCGGTCCCGCAGATCGCGCGCCACGCTCGTGCTGACGGCCACAACCGCATCGGCCGACGCCAGCCGGCGCCGCTTCCGCCGCAGATTGCCAGTCATGTACGGAATCATCGGCAGCGTCAGCGGGTGCCAGACGCCCGCCCGCGGGCGCAAGCATCGGGTCATCATCGCCGGTGAACACCCCGGGCACGTGGTGGCAGACGACGGATCGTGGACGAGGTCGGTCCAGTAGCAGATGGGCCAGTAGTCGCGGACGGTGCAGACAACCGGCACACGCTCCGCGCGCGCGGCAATCACCGACGGTGGACCGGTCAGCACGTGCTGGGCGTGAACGATGTCGATCGAGTCTCGTCGGATAATCGTTCGCAGATACGCCGCGAGCCGTGAATACAGGCGCTCGTTCTTGAAATAGTTCCGGACGAACGGCACGCGCGGAGCCCATGCCCTGTACTGGTCGACCGACAATCCGTCGTACACGGCCGACCGGCGGACCTGGACGTCGGTCGTCACCTGCACGAGCGTGATGTCGTGCCCGAGCGCGCGCAGGCCCTTGGCGAGCTCGTACGTGCTCCAGCCGCTTCCCCCGCACATCGGGGGAAAGGCGTCAGTGGCGATTAGAATGCGCATGTTCTGAAGGTTCGTTAGCTCCTGGCCGCGGCCCGCAGCACCTCGTCCAGCGCGCGGCAGTGGGTGTCCCAGCCGTACGCGGTCGTGGCGCGCTCGCGGGCCGCGCGGCCGTGCCGCGCCCGAGTGCCGGGTTCCGCAGCCTCTTCGAG
>JACQVC010000525.1 GCA_016209995.1 Gemmatimonadota bacterium | reverse complement strand
GGTGACATCAATCTCATCCTTTACCTGGTCAGCAAAGGAGCGGATGTCACCGTCGTGAGCCGGAAGGGCCAGACCACCGCGGACATGGCCAACTCGCCTGGGCAACGGCTCCCCCGGTTCCCGGAAGCGATCGCTCTCCTGGAGAGCCTCGGGTCGAAGAACAACCAGAAGTGCTTCGTCTGCTGAGGGGAGTTCCTTTAGCGATTGGTACATGCGATCGGAAAGCACTCCTGGTCAACACGTGAGTGCCAGCCCATAGCCATGCAGTAGCCCCGCAGAAATGGGGCATGCCGTACAATTAGGACAACCTGAGCCGGGTTTCCATCCCTCCCACATTCCAAGGGATCAACGGCCCGCACGTGGGACAACTCGTTCTCGAGTTCCGTCTTCTCTATTGGGCCATTCTCGCCGTGATCGTGCCCTTCGGCCTGCTGCTCTATTTCTACCCGTCGGGCACCGATACCTACTGGGCCTGGACGATTGCGCACCCACGGTCCGCCATCCTCATCGGCGCGGGATACCTCGGCGCGATCGCCTACTACGTCATGCTGCTGCGCGAGAACGATTGGCGGCAGGCACAGAACGGCTTGGGAGGACTCATCATCTTCTGCGGCGTCCTGCTCATCGCCACCATGCTGCACTGGGACACCTTCAAGGCGTATCACTTCACGACCCTGGTGTGGCTCCTGTTCTACTACGTGGGCCCGCTGGTCATCCCGATCTTCTACGTACTCCAGCAATCGACACCGCCGGTCTCGGCGGCTGAGGCGACGATCGACGTCGGACCTGCATGGCGGCGCTGGCTGGCCATGGCCGATCGACGCGCTCGAGCTGCGCGTCTTCGTGGGGCAGGTCGCCATCATCGGCTGGAACGCGGTGGTCATCCTGCGGGGACGCCGCGCGTGGGATCAGCTGCGATTGGGACTCCTCCTGTCCGCCGCGATCGGCCTTGCGCAGCTTGTCGGCCTGTCGCTCAGCGGCAGGCCATATGACTGGTCGCTCGGGCTGGGTCTCTTCCTCCCGGCGATGTTCGCCGAATGGCTGCTCACCCCCGCGGTCATGTGGTGGAGGCTCGCACGAGCGAAGCCGGCATTGGCTTGAGAGGACACATGTTCGTCCGCTATGGAGTGCGCCTGCTCGGCATCACGTATCTGGTTCTAGGTATGCTCGGGTTCCTGCCGTTCGACCGCATCAATCCCATCCATCATGACGGCTCCGGTATTCGTTATCTCGTGAACCTCGTGGCGATCAACGCGTCGCATAACGTCATTCATCTTGCGCTGGGCATCACCGGCATCCTGGCGGCCCGCGCCCTCGCCTGGTCACGGGTGTGGGGAAAGATCTGCGGACCGGTGCTGGTTGTGGTGTTCGCCGCAGGTATGGCCCAGGCCATCGCAGCGGGTCTGCCGCCCGATCAGTTGCTCCTCGGGTTGGTCGCATTGAACTCGCCGGGGCACGTGCTCCATCTCGTTACCGGAGGCATAGCCCTCTATCTCGGGCTTGCCCGACCAGGCGTCACCGAACCTCAGGCGGCGTAGAGGACCAACAGCGTCGCCCATCAATCCGGTTGCATTCGGTCGTCGTATATACGGGTGGAACCACTGGTCGGGTGTGTTCAGGGGCGCTGGATTTCCTGATCCTGGATGACACAGGAGGGCGCAATGCGAAGCCGCTGGACGATGGCCGTGCTGGCGTTTTGTATGGCCGCAATCCTGAGTGCTTGCGGCGAACTGCTGGACTCTCCAACGGGCCCGCTGGTGTCGGCAACAGGTGGTCCTGGTGGCGGCGGCGACGGCGGTACTGCGCCGCCGACCGCCCCGCCCAAGGAGAAGGCGTGCAGGGTAACCTTGACTCTGGTCTCCATTGTCGCGGTAAAGGACAACGAGCCTGGAACGGACGGGTACAGGATCAAGACCGTTGCGAGCATTCCCCCACCCAAGGGTGGCCGCGCAGTGGTCGATGTGGGCGTTACAGACGATGAGCTCTCGCGCGACGTGGCGATCAACGAGGTGATTGGGACGGCTACCTATCGCAAGACAGGGTTTCCTCCAGAGGCCACGATCGAGGTCGAGGTTCGGGAGCTTGACGCCTTCACTCTACCTCGCCTCGGTGGCGGCACTATCTTTGACCAGGACGACGTTGGGAACGCGGATGCTCGCGTCAAGCTGGCGTGTCCGCAGACACCGCCCAAGGAGCTGGTCCTCCGGGTGGTCGATGTCAACACGCAAAACCGGGAGACCGGCCCGTTCTATTCCGGCGTAGACCCGTTCGAGGTCTATCTAAAGTACAGGTGGGAGGTGGTCGAAGTCGAAGTCGATTAGCTCGAACCAGCCGAGGGCTAGAACACCTCGACCTGCAGCCTCAGCGTTCGGCCCTCGCGCGGCAGTCCGCACTGCTCGTAGATCACTGCGTCGGTAACATTCGACACGATGAGCGAGATCGTGACGGGTGGGATCCCCGCCGCACGGGAATCGATGCGGCGGACCGCCCCTACGTCGAGCCACCGGCTCGACTCGAGAGTAACGGTTCGCTGCAGATCCGGGTGCACGCAGTACTGCCGACCGACGTGGGACAGCGAGGTCCAGGCGCTGAGATCCAAGGGCAGGGGTGCGTGGAGACGGAGCGCGCCGCTGACTTCGGGCTGATACTCGGGACGGCGCTCTCCAGCGGGTGCCGTGG
>JACQVC010000524.1 GCA_016209995.1 Gemmatimonadota bacterium | reverse complement strand
GGCGGCGCCGGGCTCATCGGTTCTCAGCAGGATCGTGCGAGTGATCCCGGTCTGCTGGGCAAGTACACGGTCAAACCCGCTGCCCAGCGCGCCGCCCACCAGCACAGCGACGATGAGCAGGAGATGCTGTCGTTTCATCCTGTGAATGGATTTCATCGCCGCATTCCTTTCGGGTGTCACCTCACCTGATCCGCTCCCACGTCAGGCGGCTCGTACTGTTGACGGGCATGAGGATCAGCCGGTCGCCGGGAGCGAATTCGAATTTCCTCACGAAGTCCACCTCCCCGGGCGTGAGGCTGCCCTCGCGGTGGTGAGTCACGGTTTGGGCGCGCTCGTCCACCGTGTACGTGCCGAAATACGCCGTGTAGCCGGTGATCGCGTCCCTGGCTTGTTCCGGGGTCGGTGAGCCCGACCACGACGGCCGCGCCCGATCGGGCATGATCTGCACGGCCATGTGCCCGGTCGCATCGTAGTAGATGTAACCAATCGGACGAGGGCCGCGACTGGGGTTCGGCGTCCCGGATTCGATCGACACGAGACGCCAGGTGCCTATGAAGCGCCTGTTGATCTCCGTCTGACCGGCAGACTGCGGCTGAGAACGGGCGCCGATCAGCGCGGTCACGCCCAAGAGCATCATGGTTGCGGCCAGGATCAGTCTGCGCATCGCACCCTCCTTGCTTCCTCCAACGTTACCAGGTCACCAGAGTCAGGAGATCACAACCGCGAGAGCACCACACGAAATCCGATGAAGGGCCGGCGCACGCCGGGATCGGCGCCTCCGCGGATGGCGGCGCGGATGTTCCTCGCCGGATCGGCGAACGATCCGCCACGCATGACCCAGAGTGCATCCGCCTCGAGGTCCTCGCGCACCTCCTTCGCATCGTAGAGTGTGGGCGTGTACGGGCTGCGCGTCCACTCCCACACATTGCCACTCATATCCGAGAGCGGGAAGGGGCACTCCGGGCAGTCGAAGCTGCCCACGGGCATCGTGCCCCTCCCCTCGTAGTTTGCGCGATCCCGTCTCGGCTCGTTCCCCCAGGGATAGATGCGGCCATCGGTTCCCCGGGCGGCCTTTTCCCACTCCGCCTCGTCCGGCAGAGTGACCCTCCAGCCGTCGCGGAGCAGCTGGCTCAGTTGGGGCGGCGCCTGCGGCCAAGCCTTGAGCTTGGTTTCGAGCCAGCGACAGTAGGCGAGCGCATCGGGCCACGAGACGGCCGTCACCGGATGATCGGGAGGACCGAGCAGCGCCTGGCTATCGACCGTGCGTCCCGTTGCTTGCGCGAACGCTCCGAGCTGCGCGACGGTGACCTCGTAGCGGCCGATGTAGAAAGTCGGAAGATCAACAGTCCGCTGTGTGCGTCCGTCCGCCCAGCGCTCGTTGGCGAAGGCCAGCGTATCGGCTGCCGCGTCACTCCCCATCAGGAACGGGCCGCCGGGAATCTCGACGAAGCCCAGCATCTCATCGTCCGGCAGATACCATGCAGCGGAGCGGAACCCGGCGCTGTCCTCGGTGCCCGCCGCCGAGGTTCCGTCTCCAGCCTCGGTGGGTGGCGCGGACCGCGACGGTGGATGAGAGATCCACAGCAGAGCGACCAGAACGAACGCCACCAGCGCCGCAACGCCTCCGATCCAGGTCGCAGCTACCGGTGAGTCCTGGTGGCCCTGCACCCGGCCGGAGGCTTCCGGAGCCGCGGGTGGCCGGTTACCGGACGGCACTTTGTGCGCTGCGGTCAAAGTGAACCCGTCAGTCGGCCACAAGCGAAGGTCCAGCCGTGATCGCACGCCCGAGCGAACAGCTCGGGCTCCGGCGTATCGAGCAGGTTCCTGCCTCCTTCGCGTAAGAGCAGCCTCAGGTCGATGACCCGCGGCGCCGCCTGACTCAACCTTCCCGGCTCCAGAACGTTGAAGCAACCGGCCTGAAACCTCAGCTCACACGCTCGCGAGAAGTAGCCCGAGGCGAGGTCGGGATCCGCGGCCACGATTCGCCCCTGCGTGTAATGTCCGCCGAGCTCGTTGCACGCCCAGCCTGAGTTGTCGCGGCAGTACGTCAATTCCAGCTGGAGCAGGCGCTCGCAGGCGTTGCGGCGGCCGTCCTCACACGCCTGCTGCCAGAACGGGAGGCTGTCACCCATGTGCTTCCCGTCGGTCTTCCCGATCGCGGTCATCGCGGCAAAGAACACGATCCACACGGCCATGTGCACCAAGTTGGTGCGTGCGGGAGCGGCCGCCAGATCCTGACCCCAGCGACTCCACAGCGGGCTGTATCGGATCGCGTGCACCCAGCGATCGATCCCCTGAACGCTGAGGTTCAGCAACGGGACGGCCAGGAGCTTGTCATAAAACGTCGGAGCGCCAATGGCGCCGAGTATCGCGTAGAGCACGAAGACACCCAGGCCATAGAGCAAGCCGAACACGCTCTTGCCGAGCGGTGTCCTTGGCGAAGTGGACGGATCGGTCACGAGCAGGTGCAGCCCGAGGAACACCGCGATGGGGATGTCCGAATCGAGAAAATAAGGGACGCCCGTGGACGCCGCGTACAAAGTACTCAGACCGAAGAGCGCGGCGGCCGCGAATCCGGACACGAGCGTGATCGAGAAGAAATACATCACGATCAGTCCGATCACGAACAGAAACGAATAGATGTTCGGAGCCAGCGTCAGCGTCGTCGCGATCTCCTGCCCCCACGTCAGGTTGCTGGTCTTCGTGACGATGAGCACGAGGGAGAACAACCCCAGCGAGAAGGCGGAGGGGTTGAAGATGTGCACGCGCCTGCCCTCGCGGTTCCAGCGCACGAACTCCTTGCCCAGGAATCCGACCGCCAGCATCAGGAACTGCAGGTAGAACCAGTCGTCCTTGAACCACAAGAACAGGTTGGTGCTGAAGACGATGGGGAACGGCCCGAACCCGAGCACGTAGCTCTCACGCCGCGACCAGGCCAACAGAATGTCGAACGCATAGGCGAATACCAGCTGCGCCAGCAGGAGCCACAAGTAGTCGTAGACGGGGCGCCAGTGCCAACCCCAGTAGGCGTACACGGAAAATTGTACGACGGCCTGCACGTAATGCTGCTTGCGTAGGCGCGGCAGGAACGACCGGCCGATGCGCGCAGATGTCAGTCGCAGAAACAGCGCGGCCTGCCAGACCAGCAGCACGAAGGCCGCGCTCCAGAACGACCGCGTCAGAATCGCGTTGTCGTGCACGCGCGGCGCGAACGACATGAGAAAGAGCGCGAGCGTCAGCGCCAGCGGCAGCAGGAACACCCGCCGGGTCGCGGGCGCCGGCGTCACGCTCTGAACGTGGTCCGATCCTCCACCCGGCCCCGGTGGCTTCCCTGAGGGCGTGCGCCGGCTTCGTGCAGACATGGATCCTCGACCAATGATCTGATCGCTTGTACAGCAGAACAGAACGCTACAGCTCGGGCGTGCTTTCGGCTATTTCCCGATCGGCTTGCCGCGGCTCGAGGGCCGAGCGCCTTATCGCCATCCCACCCAGCCCGGCCCGCGCACGACGTGACCCGGCAGTGCGCCCGTGTGCTCCCCATCTCTCAGAACCTGGACGCCGTTCACGAACACGTGCCGCATG
>JACQVC010000521.1 GCA_016209995.1 Gemmatimonadota bacterium | reverse complement strand
CCATCAAGCTCTCGCGACGCCTCCACTTCCCGGTCATCGTGAAGCCACTCACCCAGCAGTCGTCCGGCGGCAACTCCCAAGCGTCGGTGGTCGAGGACGACGCGAGTCTGCGCGAGCGCGTGCGGTTCATCCACGAGTCGGTAGGCACCGATGCCATCCTGGAGCAGTTCATCGATGGGCGCGAGCTCTACGTCGGCGTCATTGGCAACGAGCGCCTGCAAGTCTTCCCCATCTGGGAGATGCATTTCAGCAAGATGCCCGAAGACCTCCACCGCATCGCCACGGACCGGGTCAAATGGAGCGTCAAGTACCAGGAACGGCATGGCATCAAGACCAGCGCGGCCAAGAGTCTGCCGGATGGGCTGGACGAACAGATCAAACGGGTCGCCAAGCGCGTGTATCGCGCGCTCGAGATGAGCGGCTATGCGCGCATGGACCTGCGGCTCGAGCCGAGCGGCAAGTTCTACGTGGTGGAAGCGAACGCCAATCCGCAGATCGCGCAGGGTGAGGACTTCGCCGAGTCGGCCGAGCGCGCCGGCCTGTCGTACGGGGACCTGCTGCAGCGGATTCTGAACGTCGGGCTGCGCTGGCAACCCGAACGCCCGGGATAGGGTTCCAAGGCGGACCGCGCGATCACGACGCCGGCCGGTCGAGCAGATCTCGCACGCGGCGCAGCAGGGCATCGGGCCCGAACGGCTTCTCGATGTAGTTGAGCCCGGGTTCCAGCAGACCCTGCTGAGTGATCGCCTCGTCGGCATACCCGGACATGAACAGGATCTTCGCGCCGGGCCGTATCGCCAAGAACCTCTGAGCGAGCGTCCGCGCGTCCAGGCCAGGCATCACGACGTCAGCGAGCAGCAGATGAATCATCCCCGCGTGGGCCTCGGCCACGGCGAGCGCCTCCGTTCCGCTACCAGCCTCGAGGACCGTGTACCCGACTCGCCGCAGCATGGTCACCGCCACGGAGCGCACCGAATCGCTATCCTCGGCGACCAGAATGGTCTCGTTCCCACCGAGGAAGGATGAATCGACGGCCAGTCCCAGGACGGCATCCGAGGGCGCGTCGACCAGCGGCAGGTAGATCTTGAAGGAGGTGCCCTGGCCGGGTTCAGTGTACACCCAGATGTGGCCATGGCTCTGCCGCACGATGCCGTGAACCGTCGCGAGGCCGAGGCCGGTTCCTTTCTCCCCCGTCTTGCTAGTGAAAAACGGCTCGAAGATGTGCGCCCTGATGTCCTCGTTCATGCCGATTCCGGTGTCACTGTCCTCGATTCGCACGTATCTACCGTGCTCAACCTCGCCGTGGGTCCGCGCGTATCCTTCATCCAGCTCGACGTTGCGCGTTTCGATCGTCAGGGTGCCGCCCGCGGGCATCGCGTCGCGCGCGTTGACGACGAGGTTCATGATGACCTGCTCCATCTGGCCAGGGTCCACCCGCACGTTCCCCAGGTCGGGCGCCAGCGTGGTGGCAAGGGCCACGTCCTCGCGGAGCACGCGGCGAAGCATCGCCTCCAGGTCGCGGACGATGTCGTTCAGGTTCAGAACCTTCGGTTGGGTCACTTGTTTGCGAGCGAAGGCCAGGAGCTGCCGGGTGAGCTGCGCTGCTCGCTCGGCAGCCTTGCGGATCTCGAACAAGTCGTCGTGTAGTGACGTTCCCTCGTCCGCGTCCATCAAGAGAAGATCCGCAGTCCCGATTATGGCAGTCAGAACGTTGTTGAAGTCGTGCGCGACGCCCCCGGCCAGTCGTCCCACGGCCTCCAACTTTTGCGCCTGGTGGAACTGGTCCTCGAGCCGCTTCCGGTCGGTGATGTCATAGCCCACGCGGATCAAAAGACCATTCGGTCCCCGCGAATGCGCCCACAGAGTCCAGTGAATCGCACCATCCCACCCGGCAATGACACGCTCGTAGGGCTCCGAGGTCACCGGCGCCTCTCCGCGCGCCTCGCGTGCGGCCTGCTCGCGAAGCCGCAGCCGCTCATCGGCATCCGGACTGGTCAACCTCCACCACCCGTCCCCAAGCACGTCTTTCGGCTCGAATCCGAGGACGGTTCGGACGGACGGGCTGACCCAATGGATGCGACCCTCGCCGTCGTTGACGAGCACGAGATTGCCCATCTGCAGCAGGATGCTGTCCGAGAGGCGGAGGGCCTCCTGCGCACGCTCCCGCTCGTCGATCTCCGCCCGCAGCGCCGCCGTTCGCTCCTCGACCAGGTATTCGAGGCGGGTCAGGAGACGGGCCCGTTCGATGCTGAACGCGATCTGGCTGCCGACCCCGTGCAGGACGGTGAGATCATCATCTGTGAACAGCTCGGGACCCTCGCCCACAAGGTTCATGATGCCGCACACTCGATCTCCGCATATGAGCGGTACGCTGGCGTGGTGCCTCAGTCCCTGCGCGTCGCCCGTGGCGCGCTGAAGGCGCTCGCATTCGATGACATCGGTCGCGCGCTCGAGGTCACCGGCCAGCAGTCGCCGGCGGCACAGGCAGTCCCCTTCCAACGCGTCGGGCACGGCGAGCGCCGGCGGGAGGTTACGAGCAGCCGCGACACGAAACCGCTCGCCCTCTTCCTTGAGGGAAACCCATCCCGCTCGAACTCCGGGCAGGCGCAGCGAGCGGTCCAGGGCGACTTCGGCCACTTGCTGCTCGCTCGTGCACGCGTTCAGCCCGACCGCGATCTCATACAACCCGGCCAGGGTCTCCCGCGAGCGGGAAAGCTCGGCCTCGCGCTGCCGGAGTTCGCGGTTCTGACGCACCGCGTCCTCGAAGGTCGTGATCAGAAGATCGAGGATCTGCTCGCGCTCGGCGCTGATGCGGAACTCGCGGCCCATGAAGTAGACCGAAATGCCGGCGCGCACACGCGCGCGGCCCCTCGCCTCGCGCGTGGCGAGAAGCAAGCGGAGGCGCTCGAGCAGGTGATCCGCAGGACAGGGCTTCGTGAGGAAGTTGTCGGCGCCCACCTCGAGCCCCCGGATGATGTCCATCGGGTCCGAGAGACTGGTCAGGAGGATCACCGGCGTATCACGCCGCTCGCCCTCCTTGATGCGCCGGCACAGCTCGTAGCCGTCCACCTGGCCAGGCATCACGATGTCACTCACGACCAGGTCGACGGGCTCGGTTTCGAGCCGGCGCAGGGCTTCGTCTCCACTGGCGGCCAGACTGACCGCGTATCCCCCTTCTTCGAGCGCCGCGCGCAGCGCCTCTCTCTGCGTCGGGCTGTCCTCAGCGACCAGCACCCGAATCGTCATGCGCGATCCACCCTCCCCGGCGAGTCCGGTCGGTCCGCGCGCTGGTCTGCTCCGCGCGCGAGATGAACCAGGCGGCCGGCGATGTCGCCGAGGGGAAGCACGACATCCGCGTGTCCGGCCTCCACGGCCACGGCGGGCATGCCGTACACGACCGATGTCGCCTCATCCTGCGCGATCACGTAGCCACCAGCCCGGCGGATCGCTCCGAGCCCGGCCACACCGTCGGATCCCATTCCGGTGAGGATCACGGCCGCAACGTCGGACCCGTAGCCCCGCGCCACGGACTCGAACAGAAAGGTGGCGGACGGCCGGAAGCCCGCGACCGGCGGGGCGTCGACCACCACGAGCCGCTGGTCCTGGCGCACGCCAAGCTGCCGATCGTCGGGCGCGAGAAAAACGGTACGCGGTGCCGGCGGTTCGGCGTCCGTGGCCACGCGGACGCGCAGACCGCAGCTCGCGGCGAGCCAGTTGGCCAGCCCTTCGGTGAACCCCTGGGCGATGTGCTGGACCACCAGGATCGGTACCGGGAAGTCCGCGGGTAGCTCCGCGAGGATGCGCTGGAGCGCCGCCGGGCCACCGGTCGAGGCGGCCATCGCGATGAGCCGGACCGCCCCGGGACGCCCCGGCCGCACGAGTTCCGTCGGAGTCGCGGCGTCCCGCACGCCGGCACGGCCCCAGCGGCGCACGACCTTCACGTCGGCCATCGCCCTGGCCATCGCGAGGAAATGCTCCTGACGCCCGTTGAACTGCGGGGATCCCGGTTCGTCGGGTTTGGGAACGACCATAAGCGCCCCTGCACGCAGCGCGTTGAGCGACAGCTCGACGTCGCGCCCGCTCGAGCTCGACGAGACGATGATGATCGGGGTCGGCGCCGCCACCATGATCTCCTTCGTCGCGGTGAAACCGTCCATCCCGGGCATGTGCACGTCCATCGTGATGAGAT
>JACQVC010000515.1 GCA_016209995.1 Gemmatimonadota bacterium | reverse complement strand
TCACCTGTCCGAGCGTGGGGACCGGTATCGTGGGCGGGAGCCGGCACGGCGCCGCCGCGCAGGTGGTCCTGAAGAGTCCGATCGGCGATCTGCGGAATAAGCTGTTGAGCCGCCCGGGCTCGCGGTTCTACGATCCGGGGCATCCGAACGCGGGCGACACGATCACCCTGCAGCATGGCCACATGTGCGGATTCAGGGCGTGCACGCAAACGGTTTGGGAGCGCTGGAACGATCCGGACGGCCAGCAGCGCATGTTCGGACTGATCTCCTCACAGGAGATCAACGTAGCCGGCTCCCGTAACCTGTTCGACCCGGTCTCGGTCAGCGATCGCGATTACTGGCACACCTTCCGCCCTGAGGGTTTCCCCGAGCGGACAGGCTTCAAGCGCTACGTGCCCGGCGCCTGGGACTGGAATCACGACGGCCGTCCCGACACGCTGTACCTGGACTCCTGCGGGCGAGGTGGGTGTGCGGTGGCCTGGAGTGACACGCTGCCGGGCGGGTTTCTCAACGGCTACGGGAACGTGGGCGTCGTGAACACCGTCGGCCCCTTCCGCCTCGCCGCCGGCGACACAGCTGCGTACGTCATGGCCTTCGCAGTCGCGCCCGAGGGTAAGGACCAGTTGGAAAGGATGGTCAAGGCCATTCAGAACATGTACCTCAACTTCTTCAGAGGGCCGTCAGCCGCGCCGGTCGCGAGCATCAGCTCGGTCGACGTGTCCACGACGGCGCTCGGCCGTCAGCTTTCGCTCTTCCTGGATGACACCCAGGTGACCGACTGGGTGGACCCCTTCCTGATGGAGCAGGCGACCGCCCTCGAGGGCTCCCGGCTGGCCGAGCTGAACAGCCATCTGCTCACGAAAATCCGGGAGCGCGCGCGTGACAACGTCGAGTTCGTGCACCTCCTGAAGTCGTGCGATGGAGGCAGCTCATTCACGAACGATTTCGACTGCAAGGGCGATCCGGCCGAGGACGGCAAGTTCACCGACATCGGCTGGCTGCCGTACCGTACCTGGCCGGCGGACGACGTACCGTCCGTGATCGAAGACCGTGAGGTCACGGCCGGCCTCACCTACACGTACGTTCTGGTGAGTGAAACGCGAGGCGCATCCTTCGAAGTGATCGAAGAAGACGCGACCGGGACGCTGCGGGCCAGCCGACTCGACCTGGCGCCCAAGATCATGAACCCCATCACCGTCGCGGCGGAGGCCCCGCAAGTCGCGCGCGTCTACGTGCCCGCTTCCTTTCAGGCAGGCTCGCAGCGGGCTGCCGCGGTGTTGGCCGCTCAGTCTGGAGCCGCGAAGCTCGCGCCCGAGGGCTTCGAGCAGCTGAGTATCACGCCGGCCACGGATGCACCCCGCTCCGGGGCTTACCGCGTTCTCTTTGCCGATCAGGTCACGGTCACACGAACCGAGATTTACGAGACGGCGACGCTCGCCAAGCTGCTCAGCGTGAGCACTCGCATCGATGCGCGCGACAAGCGTACGGGCCAAACCATCTTCACATCGCAGGTGAGTGGAGCCGATGGTATCACCGTGAACGGGGAAACCAGGTCGGAACGCACGGTGCAGGGAAACCTGGTGTTCGTCACCTCCACGTTCGACACGCTGACCGCCCTGCTCGTGCGAGGCACCAGCGTACCGCTCCTTGCCAGCACTGTATTGGATGGCGAGAAGACCACGCCCGGCACCTTCCTGGGTCGGTCCGATTTCCCCGGTATCCTCCTCAACGTGAGACACGAGCCCGGGGGATTCGAGGGTTCGTCCTACTCTCTGGGAGGCGAGAGACTGGAGCCGTTGACTTCACCTTCGGTGACGTGGCGATCGGCCAGCGCGAGACGTGGCGCGACCGCCAGGTTTGGCGAGTACGTCTTCGCTTGGCAGGGTGACGCCTTCGGGCCGGGTGCGCCCTTTGTCCTGGACTTCAACAATCCCGGCGCCGTGGCGCAGGCGTTCGCGCTCTCACTTTCCAGCAGGCCCGTGGCGCAGACTACCATGGCGCCGAGCGCAGCCGCGCTGGCTCTGGCCAGGGCCGCGTTCCTGGCACGAGGGACGCGGGCGGACTCGACGGCGGCCGGCGCGCTCGTGCAAAGCGACATTGTCCAGGCATCGCTCCCCTTCAAGATCCGCAATGCGACGTTCAACGCCGACGTCAGCGCCATCATGCTGAAGCGCAGAGCCAACGTCCGGCGGCTGGGAAGCGGAGCCGACACCATGACGGTGGCGGTACCGGGCGACGCCTGGCTCCCGGGCGACGAGCTGATCCTCGTGGAGAGCGTGGGCGGAAGCAATGCGGTCGCCTGGGCGACCGCGCTGCTGGGCTGCGACCCGGGCAGCGTCTTCCGACCGCTGGGCTGCAACCCGGTGCGAGGACGCGGTGCGAGCCTCTACGTGGCCGCGACCCGGGATCACGCGCTCAGCGTACGCTACTTCGTGGGCTTCAGCACCCAGAGCCAATTCACGTTCGACGTGCGGCCCGCCAAGGTAGGCTCGCAGATCACCGCGGAAGAAATCCGCGCGGGTCTCGATCAGGTGAACGTGGTGCCTAATCCGTATACCGGCTTCTCGCGCATTGGCGAGCAGATCATCTTCACGCACCTGCCGCCGCGTGGCCGCCTCCGCATCTACACCGTGGCGGGACAGTTCGTACAAGAGCTGAGCTGGGGACCCGAAGACCTAGCGCAGGCGCGGCTGGGCGCCGTCAGCGCGGGGCAGGGCGACCTCTTCTTCGACCTCCAGACCCGAGAGGGTAACCGGATGGCGTCTGGCCTCTACCTGTTTGTCGTCACGGCGCTGAGTGACGACAGTCGCGAGCTCGGCCGCAAGCTCGGCAAGTTCGTGATCATCCGCTGATGCCTACGACTCGGGCGGGACCCGGCTTCGTGAGGGCGATCGTTCGCTCCGCTTTGTTAGTAGCCCTGGCCGGCAGTGGCGCCACGCGCGCCGCTGCCCAGACCGGCACGCAGCTGCAGGGCGAGCCCGAGACGCCCAACGTGCGCACGGGCACGCGAGGCGGGCAGTTCCTCGCCATTCCAGTGGGCGCGCGAGCCCTCGCCTTGGGCGGATCCGTAACCGCCGACGTGTCCGGTGTTACCTCCATGTTCTGGAACCCGGCGGGGCTGGCGCACGCGCAGGGCGTCGGGCTGGGGTACAGCTACAGCGAGCTGTTCGAGGGCACGGACATCACTCACCAGTACGCGGGTGTGTACCTTCCGCTCGGCTGGGGGACGGTCGGCGTGAGCGTGGTGAGCCTGGGCAGCGGCGCGATCACGCGCACGACCCTGGCCTTCCCGGACGGCGGGGACCCGCTGTTCGGCGAGACGTTCGAGTTCCGGGCCAGCTCCATCGGGGTGCACGCGGCTACCCGTCTCACAGAGCAGTTTGTCTTCGGCGGCGCCATCAAGTCCGTGCGGGAAGGGATCGACGACGCGTCGACCACGTGGCTCGGGTTCGACCTGGGCCTGCAGTTCGAGACCGGACTGTGGGGCACGACCCTGGGCGCCAGCCTGGTCAACGTGAGCGGCGACTCGCGCTGGGACGGGGTCGACCGCCGCCTCGGTCCCGAGGAGCTGCAGGTTCCTCAGATCGTCGATGTGGCCGTGAAAACCATCGCGGTGCCACTCCCCATGGCTTTCCGCTTCAGCGTGGCGCTGGACGTCATGGGCCCGACCACCGCGGTTCTTGGAGCCTCATCGGCCCACGCCGTCAAGGTGATCGCCGACGCCACGGATGCCATCGATACGAATCTGAACCTGTCGTTAGGCGCGGAGTATGGCTTCCGGGATATCCTCTTCTTGCGCGGTGGTTGGCGCACGCTGAGCGAGGATCGTGCGGCGTGGGAGACCGTCGATCATCTGTCGGGCGGCTTCGGACTCCGGCTGCCCGTGCGCCCGCTCATGCGGCTGGACTATGCGTTCTCACAGTTCGGCGAGCTGGGGAGTCGCCAGGTGTTCAGCTTCGAGGTGGAGTTCTGATGACAAGGGATCAGTGTAAGAAGGGAGAGATGGGGATGTCCTCTCTCCCTTCTACACCAGCTTTGATCTCTGGTTGATCGCCTTATGACACGGCCGATTCTAAAGCGCACTTGCATTCTTGTCGGGTTTGCACTCGGCCTGAGTGCTGCTCCCGCGGCTGCGCAAGCGCCCATCGGAGCCTTCGTGGTCACACCCATGGGTGGGTATGGCGTGATCGATGCGTCAAGCGCGCTGGAGTCGATGGTGTCCGGGGGGCTCGATGTGATGTACCGTTTGGCCAACGGCGCCACGATCGGGCTGGGCGGCGGACTCGCGCGCACGCAGACGCGAGAGCGCTTCTTTCCGCCCGTCCGCCTCGTGTTCGGACAGGTGACCGAGCTGCACGATGTGCAACAGCCCGTACTCGTGTACAACTACCGGGCGCAGGTGGGCTACTACCGGGAGCGCGGGCGGCTCGATCCTTACCTGTTGAGCGGAGTAGGGGGGTACCTGCTATATACTGATGCAGAGCAAAGCCGGGGGTCCAAGGTTCGGCACAAGCTACACGTCTCCTTCGGCGGCGGCATCGACTGGGCGGTCGAGCCGGGGAGTGGCGTCCGACTCGATATTCGTGACCTGGTGTACCTGGGGTGGGATCGCGAATTCTTGAACCCGGTGGCCCCGGAGTTCCGAGATGATTTTGTTCCCGAGGTCCAGCCTGTTCCGCCGGCACCCAAACGCACGATTCACACGATCCTGATCAGCCTCGGGTTCAGCTTCGTCCCATGAACGATCGCACGAAGGAGGCCAAGTTCGTCATTCCGGCGAAAGCCGGAATCCAGAGTTCGGGGTTGCACGGAGCATCCATCTTCCGCGGTCAGGTGGGAGAAACAGCGTCACCTCATCGTTACGCTGCACGAGCGGCGTGGATTCCGGCTTTCGCCGGAATGACGAAAAGCAGACTCCAACCGCTCCGCCTGACGGCGGCGGTCTTGACCGTGCTGCTCAGCGCCTGTGTGCCCGAGGATCTGAACGACCGCATCCTGGGTCCCGGCGACGCGGAAAGAGCCTTCAACTTTACGCTGTCTTCGGGATTGGGGTTCGGACTGCCCGGCGGAAGCTTCGCGATCCCCAAGACACCGGGTGATCTGTTCCGCCGTTCCACCGGCCGCCTCGGCTTCTTTCGCTCCAGCCCGTTCTGGGTGTCTCTGTTCGTGCCGGACTCCGCGTGGGTCTTCGAAGATCACCTGCGCAACGGGAGGGATGACGCGCGCCTCCCACGGCTCCAGAGCACGACGCTCGCGTGGGGACGCTTCGCGGGCATGTGGCCGGAGCCGTTCCACGGTGTCCCGAACGCATACAACCTCTACGCGGAGGTCCAGGGGCTCAAACCGAACGCGTCGTATACCGTCATGTTCGTGCGCTACGGGCTGAGAATCGCTGGGCGGCTCGACGCGGAGAACGTGCTCCGGGGGCTACCGCCGGATCAACCAGACGAGCTGGTTCCCCTCGGTGGTTCGCCCGGGGGAACACCGAACTACCGCTGCAATTTGACCGTGGCAGGTGCGCCCGTGGTGCGACAGGGAATCAACCCGTTCGTGCTCGGCTACATCATCACGGACGCGAGCGGCGGCGGCTTCATCGACTGCCTCATCTTCAACGGTGGAATCTGGTATACCGCGGACAGCCGGATGCCGAATGAGTCGTCGCGACTTCCCTTTGGCGCCAACGAATTCGCTTCCTTCGCTCTGCCATCGTACAACTATCTGGTGATCGTCGAAGGGAGAAGCAATCTGGGCCAGATCGTGCCGACGGGCCCTCACGTGGGACGGGCCCAGATGGCCCCGGACCTGGACCTGGATGGAGATCCGATTCCCAACGCGCTGGCTCCGTTTCCTACGCAAGCCGGCACGCTGCCGCCCGTCGAGGTGACGATGCCCCTGCGACCGCTCGCCCGCTTGCAGACCGGGAGCGCCTATACGTTCTGGGCTGTGAACACGCGAGACGGATTTTCCGCGCCGCTCGTCGGCGACTACTTCCTTCGCAACGAGGAGGGTGAGACGGTCGATTCGGCGTTGAACGTGTCGTCGCTCCGGGGCGGCGGTAGCTTGAGCGACCAGGCGACCTTCACCGTGCGCACGGCCGCTTGGAAGAACGACATCCTGCGCTTCAACGCCGTCGTGGTAGCGCGGACCGCACCGGCGGCTACGCAACCCGGCACGGCCACGGTGCTCTTCGCCCGGTTTTCGGCGGCGCCCGGTGATCATGCGTCGTTCGTGACCACGGCGCCTTTGAACTTCGGCACCATGAGCCAGGGGCAGGAGGCGGACCGGGTTTTCGGCGCTTACAGCGGCGAGGGGCGCGGGCACTTCTTCGGAGACGAGCTGCGCCTCGCCCTGCAGGGACTCACTCGCCCGCCGCTCGGTTACTACTATGAGGCATGGCTCGTGAATCCAGCGACGGGCGTGGCGGCGTCTCTGGGGCCGCTGACCACACCCACACCGCCGTATGCGTCTCTGCAAGACGCGGATCTGAACGCGAGTCTGGCCCCCACGGGACTGATCGCCGACGCCGGTCTGCGTGTCCTCGCATCACAAGCAGGCGTCAGCTTCCCGTCCTACACCCGCGTCTACGTGACTCTATCGCCGAAGACGCGCGACGGCCTTCCGCTGCACGTGGCGCTGCTGGGGGATGTCCCGGGGCAGGTGCTGGGCAGGTGACAGGCTCCTAGCATGGGCCGGTTTGCACCCGTCACCGAACAGATGGATGTCATCCTGCGGGACGCCGTCGAGGTAGTCCCCGTAGAGGATCTGCAACGCAAGCTCGAGCGCTCCCTGAAGTCGGGTACGCCGCTCAAGGTGAAGCAGGGTTTCGACCCGACTCGCCCCGACCTTCACATCGGTCATGCCGTCTCGCTCCGGAAGCTGAGGCATCTCCAGGAATTGGGCCACGAGGTCATCTTCGTGGTGGGGGGTTACACAGCGCGCGTGGGTGACCCGAGCGGCCGCAGTGAGGAACGACCGCGTCTCTCGGTCGAGGAGATCCGCGAAAACGCGCGCACCTATGTCGAGCAGGTCGGCCGCATCCTCGACGTGAATCGCGTGCGTGTGGAAGACAACTCGAAGTGGCTCGAACCCCTGAAGCTTGCGGACGTGCTCGAGCTCACCGCTACCTACACGGTCGCCCGGCTCCTGGAGAGAGATGATTTTTCAGAGCGGCACCGTGCGGGCAAGCCGATCTCCGTCCTGGAATTCATGTACCCGCTGCTGCAGGCTTACGATTCCGTTGCGCTTCAGGCGGACGTCGAGGTGGGAGGGACGGATCAGAAGTTCAACCTTCTGGTCGGGCGTACGGTTCAGGAGCGCTACGGCCAGGAGGCGCAGGTATGTCTGATCATGCCGCTTCTGCGCGGGACCGATGGGTACACGAAAATGGCGAAGAGCGCCGACAACTACGTCGGCCTTTGCGAGCCTCCCGAGGAGCAGTTCGGCAAGACGATGTCGATTCCGGACACCGTGCTCCCGGAGTGGATCCGTTTGTCCGGCGTTTATCCGCGCGATGCGGTGCAGGCGGCGGAGATCGGGGCGGCTCGCCAACCCTACGAGGCCAAACGTGCCCTGGCCCGTGGGATCGTTCGGCTCTACCATGGGGATGAGGCGGCTGCGCGGGCTGAGTCCGCCTTCGATCGGTTGTTCAAGGAGCGCAAGACTCCGGTCGACGTACCGGTGGTCGAGGTGGACACGCGCGATCCTGGTCTTCGTATCGAGGACGACAAAGTCTGGCTACCCAGGCTCCTGGTGGCTGCGGGGCTGGCCGCCTCGAACAGCGAGGCGACTCGCCTCATCGAGCAGGGGGCGATAGGCGTGGATGGTACGGTAGTCGAGAGCCCGGAGGCCACGATCCAGATCGGCGGCGCGGTCTTACTGCGACGCGGTAAGCGCCGCTTCGCGCAGGTACGCTTTCGTTGAGCCGAGCCGTGAACGAGCTTTCGAGAGTGCCGTGAAGAAGACGCCTCGCCGCGTCGAAAAGCCGTGGGGCCACGAGCTCATCTGGGCCGAAACGGACCGATATCTGGGGAAGATCCTGCACGTAAAGGCGGGGGAATCGCTCTCGCTGCAGTATCACGAGCGCAAGGACGAGACCATACACCTCCTGTCCGGAGCGATGCGCTTCTGGGTCGGCCCGTCCGCCGGCCGGCTGGAGGAGATCGATCTCCGGGCGGGAGAAAGCTTTCGCATCACGGCACGCTCCGTCCACCGCATGGAGGCCGTGACGGATTGCGACATTCTCGAGGCATCCACGGCCGACCCGGATGACGTCGTGCGTCTCGAAGACCGCTATGGCCGCGTGTAGTGGTCTGGGTACTCTCACTCCCGTGGCGCTGGGCATGGGCTCCAACGTCGGAGATCGGCTCGCGCACCTGCGCCGGGGGGTCGAGGCGGTTGCGCGTTGGATTCACGTGGATGCCGTGTCATCGGTTTACGAGAGTCGCGCGGTGGGGTATCGAGATCAGCCCGACTTTCTCAACCTGGTCGTGATCGGCCGCACCGACCTCGGCCCAACCGAGCTGCTGGCGCGCACGCGAATGGTGGAAGCAGAAGAGGGCAGGAGGCGGTCGTTCCGCAACGCACCGCGCACGTTGGACATCGATCTCCTGCTCTTCGGGGACCGGGTCGAAAGCGGGAACGATCTGCACATCCCCCATCCCCGGTGGGCTGAGCGGTCCTTCGTGCTGGCGCCCCTCTGCGAAATCGCCCCTACGTGGATGGATCCGGCCAGTGGGCTGACCGTCGTCGAGCAATGGCACCGGCGCGAGCCCGTTCTCGAGCCTGTGCGCGTTGTGGCCCCACCAGGAGCCGTTTGGAGCGCCGGGTGACGGGCAGCGTGCGAGCCGCAGTAGTTCTCCACCGACCTGCCAGGCTGTCGTTCCTGGCGTTCGTGGTGATATCCCTGGGCTGCGCGGGTGCCGAGTCCGCGCAGACGGCGCGAGTCGTGAGTGCCGACGCCGCGCTACGAGCCGCCGTGCTCGATCTGCTCCCGGACGTAGAGCGTCTGTCCGGGCTGCGCGCACGTCGGCCGCTCAGGGTCGAGCGGCGCGATCGGGCACAGCTCGAGCGCTACCTGAGAGCCCAGCTCGATAGCGAGCTGCCGCCGGCTCTGGCCGACCGCATCCGCGAAGCGTACGCGTTTCTCGGGCTCCTACCCGACGATCTGGACCTGAGGGCGCTGCTCCTCCAGGTCTATACGGAACAGGTCGCAGGGTTCTACGAACCGGACTCGACCGCGCTGTTCGTGATGGCGGGCAACCCCCCCGGAGGCCTCGAGTCGATTCTGGCACACGAGCTGGTTCATGCGCTCCAGGACCAGCACACGAACCTCGATTCGCTGACGGCGCGCGCGCGTGGAAACGATCAGCGCGTTGCGGCGCACGCGGTCATCGAAGGTCATGCCACGCTGGTGATGTTCGAGAGCATGCTGGCCGCGGCGACGGGTGGCGCCGTTGATATTTCGGAGCTGCCGGATCTGTCTCAGCATCTCGGACCGACGCTCGAAGCGATGCAGGGTCAGTTTCCCGCCCTGCAGCGCGCTCCTTTGATCCTGAGACAAAGCCTCCTGTTCCCTTATCTAGGCGGCGCGGGATACGTGCAGGCTCTGTGGCGGCAGAACGCGGGCCGGCCATCGCCCTTCGGGCGCTACTTTCCCGAGTCCAGCGAGCAGGTCCTGGATCCCGAGCGCGCGTTGGGGGCGCGCAGAGACTCCCCTACCGAGCTCGTGATCACGCTCCCCGTGGGCGCGCAGGCCATCCATTCGGACAATCTCGGGCAGCTCGAGGTCTCCGTCCTGCTGCAGGAGCACGTCGGTCCCTCGGCGGCCGATCTCGCCCGCGGCTGGGATGGTGACCGCTTCGTGGTCTTGCAGCGGCAGGGCCGCGACCGCGCCTTTGTCTGGTACAGTGTTTGGGATGACGCGTCCGCGCGGGATCGGTTGATCCGAGCGCTGCGTGGACCGGTGCAGACCCGCTTGCGTGCCGAGCTGATACCCGTCGACATCGCCGGTCGTCCGGGCGCTCGGCTGAGTGTGGGCGACGTGAGCGGCGTCGGCGTCCGCATCGCGGGCGCACGTTGAGGGCTAGCCGTTGGAGCCCGCTGGACTTTACGTCACGCTCAGAAGCAGTGACCAGCGGATGAAGCCGTGCAGGATCGCGGGGGCCAGAATGTTCTGCGTGCGGGTCATGAAGAACCCCAGCACGAACGAGGGCGCCAGCATCAGCCCTACGGCGCGTGCGGCGTCGACCAATGCCATGTCCTGGGAGACGAGGTAGTGCGGGAGCGGCGAGAGGGCCATGATGAGGCTGGCGATGACCAGCGCCGGATGGGGACCGATGGCCCAACTCAGACGTCCCTGCAGGTACCCACGGTAGATGACCTCCTCGATGAGCCCGATGCCGAGGAACATGGCGAGGGCGAGCAGGAACGGCGACTGCAACATTCGCCCGACGGAAGTTGGGTCCAGGGCCACGTTGACGAGGGCAAAAGCCAGGCCCAAGGACAGGGCCAGAAGCGTGGCGCGCCCCAGGTTCTGGCGTCCGAACCCCACGGTCGCGAAGCGGTCCTTCCTCCTCAGCAGCACGATCCAGACGGGAAGGCCCGCGACGGCATGGGCCGCGAGGATTCGCAGGGCGACGAGCACGCTAAGGGGCGGAACCGCCGTGCCCGGCGCCATGTCGACCGGCGTGATCACTTCGAACGCGAAGACGCCGACGACCATGACCCCGATGACGGCGAGCACCGCGGTGCGCGACTCGGCGCGTGGGTACTCCACGCGAGGTCGCCGACGATCAACGCCGAGCCAGCGCGTGGCCGGCTGAATCACCAGGCCTAGCCCGATCATCAAGGCGAGCTGCCAAAGAAGCGTTATTGGTCCCATGCACTCGATCTGGGTTCGCTCACATGCACTGTCAACCGACTACGAGATCCGGGTCGAGCCCGGCGCTCTCGATGACGTCCCACGTCTGGCTCAGGACCGGGTGCCGGCCCACCGCTACGCGGTCATTGCCGACGAGACCGTGGCTGAGCTCTACGGCAGCGAGGTCTGCGACCGCATGGGCGCTCGCGGCATGAACGTCGCCCTCTTCACGTTCCCACCCGGCGAGCGCAGCAAGACGCGCGACACCTGGGCGCGCATCGTGGATGCCATGGTCGAGCAAGAATTCGGTCGAGACTCCGCCGTGGTTGCGGTGGGCGGTGGCGTGACCGGCGACCTGGCTGGATTCGTGGCAGCGGCGTACATGCGTGGTGTGCCCCTCATCCAGGTGCCCACTTCGCTCGTGGCCATGATCGATGCATCCATCGGCGGCAAGACCGGCGTCGACATTCCCGGCGGCAAGAATCTGGTGGGCGCCTTCCATCCGCCGAACCTCGTCCTGATCGACCCGACCGTCTTGCTGACTCTCCCGCGACGCGAGCGGGCGGAAGGCCTGGCCGAGGCCGTCAAGCACGGTGCGATTCGAGACCGCACGTACTTCGAGTCCATTGAAGCGACCGTATCGCCGCTCCTCGATGCAGATCACGTGTGCATTTCCGAGCTCGTCGTGAGGTCCGTGGCCATCAAGGCGGAAGTCGTCACTCGCGACGAGCGAGAGAACGGGGTCCGCAAGATCCTGAACTTCGGCCACACGATCGCCCATGCGCTGGAAGCCGCCACGGACTACCGCGTGTCCCACGGTGCCGCGGTCTCGATCGGGATGGTGACCGAGGCACGCATCGGCGAGATGCTCGCCATCACTCAGGAGGGAACCGCCCGGCGGCTCGCCGATCTGCTGGCCCGTCTCGAGCTGCCTACGGAGCTCCCTGCAGGCGTCTCGCCCGAGAGCATCCTCCGCCACGCTCGCGTGGACAAGAAGCGCCGCGCCGCGCACTCCCGCTACGTCCTCCTCCGCCGGCTCGGGGAGGTGGCGGAAGGTGAAAACTGGTCGCACGATGTGCCCGATAATGTCGTTCGCGAAGTGTTGGACACCAGCTAGCCGGTCGCCGACCGACGCGTGTAGGCCCCAGCGACCGCCAGCCGGCGCAGCGAGTCATGGCCACGTCCGGCGACACATGATGAGGCGGCCGGCGGCGAAGGGCAAGATTTGCGGGATACCAGGCGCTTTGACCGTATGGCCAATTTCTGCTACCTTTTCAGCATTCCACAGTTGACCCAAGCCGGAGATGCTATGGAGCTTGGCGAGCGCCACCGTGGGCTCACGGTTGCCTCGTGCCTAGCGAATCGAGCGACGTCCGACCCCGAAGCCGCTTTCCTGCTCGTGGGGGATCAGTCTTTCAGCTATGGACTGGTCGACGCCCATGCGGAGGCGCTCGCTGCAGCGCTTCACAATCTTGGCATCGAGGCGGATGACCGCATCGCCATCGTCCTTCCCAACTGCGCGGAGTTCGCGATCACGATGTTCGCCGCGGCCAGGCTGGGGGCGAGCATCGTTCCTTTCAGTCCCTGGCACACCGCCCAGGAGCTGCAGTACATGCTGCGCCACTCCGAGGCGGCCGTCGCGGTCACGGCCGAGCACTTTGCCGGCACCGATTTCCTGGAGCTGTTCGAAGCTTTGATGCCGCAACTGCCGGCGCTGCAATACCTCATCACCGTCGGGGAACAGGATCTGTGGTACGACGACCGCATCTTCCAGTTCGAGGACTTGATCTCGTCGGGAGAAGGGCGTGATTTCCCGTTTGCGCCCGTGAACCCCGATCATGACGTGTTTGCCATCCTCTACACGTCCGGCACGACCGGGAAGCCGAAGGGCGTGGAGCTCACGCACACCGCGTTGCTCGCGCCGGCGGCCGGGACCGTCGAGGCCATTGGCCTGGGGCCTGGGGACACGGTCATCGGCGTGAGTCTGCTCTCGCAGATCTTCGGGCTGGGCCCGGGGCTTCTGGGCACGCTGCTGGCTGGCGCGACTCTGGTGCTCCAAAACGAGGCCGATGACGAAAGCACGCTGGAACTTATTGAACGGCACGGTGTTACTGTCCATTACGGAGTGCCGACGTCATTCGTGATGGAGCTCGAGGAATTGGAGCAACGCCCCCGCCCCGTGGCGACGCTGCGTGCCGGCGTGGTGGCGGGAGCGCCCGTGAGCGATCGACTCGTCGCGCGAGTGCGCGAGCATCTGTGTCCGAATCTGCAGATCGCGTACTCGCTCACCGAGACAGGTTCCACGGTGTGCATGACTCGGCCGGACGATCCGCCGGAGGCTCAACTTTTCACGGTCGGCCGGCCCCTGAAGGGGACGACCGTTCGGATCGTGGATGGCGACGGCAAGGATCTCCCGGTGGAAAGTGTGGGCGAGATCGCGGTCCGAGGCCCGGGGCTCATGAAGGGCTACTCCCGCCAGCCCGGGGAAACGCGGAGCGCCTTGACTCCCGATGGCTTCTTCCTGACTGGAGACCTGGGGATCGTCGATGAGCGTGGCTTCGTCCATATTGTGGGTCGGCGGAAGGACGTGATCATTCGCGCGGGATACAGCGTGTACCCGCGGGAGGTGGAGGTTAAGATCCAGGCGCATCCCGCCGTGCGCGACGCGATCGTGGTCGGCGTGCCGGACCGCGTCCTGGGAGAGGCAATCTGTGCGTGTATCGTTCCGGTCGAGGGAGCGATCGTCACCGGCGAAGAGATTCGGCAGTGGTGCCGGCTGACGCTGGCGGATCACAAGGTTCCGGACCGGGTCCGCTTTCTCGATGCGCTTCCGGTCACGGAGGCAGGTAAAGTCAGGCGTCTTGAGGTCATTCGCTCGCTGAGCGAGGAGTCGAGCCGCCCAGCGTGAAGTGCGGAGAGGCCACCCTAGATTCCCGGCACGACCGCCCGAGGTGGAGGAGGCGGTGAAGGTGAATCGGCGACGTGCCGCGGATCAGGGAGTTCTCCCGCCCAGAATGGAAGTCAAATTCAGCGAGAGAGAACATGAACACGGGACCCACCCGGGCGCCTCATAGGGGCGGCCCGCAGCCAGTGCATTCTGCCGCGCCGAACGCGGCGCTTCTCATTGATTTCGACAACGTCACCATGGGAATCCGGAGTGACCTTTCCCGAGAGCTCCGGGCGCTTCTCAACTCCGAGATCATTCGCGGCAAAGTCGCGGTGCAGAGGGCCTACGCGGACTGGCGCCGGTACCCACAATACATCGTCCCGCTGTCGGAATCGTCGATCGACCTCATCTTCGCGCCCGCCGTTGGCAGCTCCAAGAAGAACGCCACCGACATTCGTCTGGCGCTCGATGCGCTCGAGCTGGTGTTCACGCGCCCGGAGATCGGCACCTTCATTCTGCTGAGCGGCGATAGCGATTTCTCGAGCCTCGTCATCAAGCTCAAGGAATACGGCAAGTACGTCGTGGGCGTCGGGATTCGGGAGTCCACGTCGGACATGCTGATCCAGAACTGCGACGAGTATTACTCCTACGCCGCCCTCACCGGCTTGAAGCGCGAGACCGACGAGGAGCGCGTGCGCATCGACCCGTGGGTGCTGGTCGAGAAGTCCCTCGACCTCATGGTCGAGCGCAAAGACGTGATGCGCTCGGATCGCCTCAAACAGGTCATGATCGAGCTGGATAGCGGCTTCGCTGAGCGAGAGTACGGCTACTCCAAGTTCAGCAAGTTCCTGACGGACGCCGCGGGCCGCGGGTTGATCAAGCTGCGGAAGCTGGAGAACGGTCAGTACGAGATCCACTCGCCGGGAGAGGCGCCGGCGGCCGGTCCCGCGGAGCGTGAGAAGCCTGCCGCGTCGCCGTCTGCCGAACGCGAGCCGGCAGCGAGCACTGAGCCGCAGCGAGAGCCGAGGCGGGTCAGCGACGATCCGCTGCGCGACGCCTACGCGCTTCTCCGGCGTGCTGTGGCGTCGCTGACGGCGCAGGGGGTCAGCTCGGTACGTGACTCGGACGTCAAGCGCAGCATGCTCGAGCTGGACCCGCACTTCGAGGAGGCGGAGCTGGGGTTTGGCAAGTTCAGCCGCTTCCTGCGACAGGCCCATGATGCGGAGGTCATCGACCTGCGCAAGACGGAGTCGGGTAACTACGAAGTGGCCGCGCGACAGGGCCGCCCGGAAGCGGCGGCCCTCGAGACTCGGGCGCCGAGCCCTGCACCCGTTGCCCCTGTGCCGCAGGAGCGCGTCGTCGTCTCTGAACCCGTGGGGGACGAGGCTGGCGTTGGCCTTACCTCCGGCGGCCCGACAGAGGGCGGCCAGATACCCGCGGCGGTGCGTGAAGCGATTCCGACGCCCTCCCCTCGAGGGCTGCGGTTCCGCCGGGGTGCTCGTGGTAGGCCTCGGCCGGGAGAGACGCCGAGCGTCCAGTCCGGGCAGGCTGCTGGGGATGCCGCACCCGCCGCGGCAGCCGTGCGTAGCCGCCGTTCGGCCGCAGCAGCTGGCCCTCGAGACAAAAGCGAGCGTGCGCCCGCACCTGCGCAGTCGGCCACGAGCCAGGCGAGAGGGACCGTCGCGACCCCTAATAGCGACGAGCTCGCTCGACTCGGCCTACCGACCGATTCCGGGGCTATTGTCCGCTATCTGACCAATCGCTATCGGGGCGTCGGGCGCAAGACGGCGGAAACGCTGGTCGAGCGCTTTGGTCCCGATGTCTTCCGCGTGCTGCACCGTGAGCCCGCGCGTGTGCAAGAGCTGCTCCCGGAGAACCGGGCCGATACGCTCCTGGGGGCGTGGCGGGCCGACTACGAGCGCCGGACCGGCCAGGAATCCAGGGAGACGAGTGCGGATCCTCCGGTCGACGCGTCCTGAGCAAAACTCCCCTCATCACAATCACGGATCCCCGTGTGGACCCGGGCGTCGACACCGCTGGTCCGCTGAGGAGCTAGCTTGAATTCAATCGTCTGCATCAAACGAGTACCGGCTACCGAGACTCGCATCCGCATCACGGAAGACGGAACCGGCATCGACACGAGTGGCGTGAAGTTCATTGTGTCGCCCTACGATGAGTTCGCGATCGAGGCGGCTTTGCAGACGCGAGATGCCGTTGCTGGCGGAGATGTGACGGTCGTGAGCGTCGGGGACGCTGCCTGCGGCGAGTCGCTGCGTGCCGCACTGGCCATGGGAGCGGACCGCGCTCTGCTACTCAAGGCGGCGCTGACCATGGACGGCCTCGCGACCGCCACGCTGCTGGCTCAGGAGCTGAGAGACCGGGAGGCGGGCCTGATTCTCTTCGGCATCAAAGCGGTGGATGACGATCAGCAGCAGGTGGGGCCGATGGTCGCCACGCTGCTGGGGCGTCCCTGCGCGACCGGAGTCGCGGAATTCGAAGTGAAGGGCGATGTCGTGGTCTGCCACCGAGAGGTGGAGGGCGGAATCGAGATCCTCGAGCTCTCGCTTCCGGCGGTCCTGACGATAACCAAGGGCAAGTACGAGCCGCGCTATCCTTCCCTGAAGGGCATCATGGCCGCCAAGAAGAAGCCGCTCGAGGTGAAGCCGGTCACGCTCGATCCGGGGGGTGTCGCCCTGGTGGACCTCACCCTCCCGCCGCCCCGTTCGGCGGGCCGCATCGTGGGGGAAGGAGCGGATGC
>JACQVC010000518.1 GCA_016209995.1 Gemmatimonadota bacterium | reverse complement strand
TGACAGTGGGCCTCTGACCACCACACGCCTGTGACTTCCGCCCACTGCAGCGGTTTACCAGTCTGACCCCTTTGTCTTGCCAGTGCCGCAGCGAACGTCTAAATTCGGAATTAAAGATCTATTAAGATCTTGTCCCGAGGACGTGGTGATGACGTGGTGATGAGGAGGAGGCCCTTATGAGACTGCCCGCGAGTGGGTTCCGCCTGGCGAGCTGTACCGCCCTACTGCTGCTGACCCTCACTCCGCTGCCCGCCCACAGCCGGGCGTCGCGCGCGACGCAGGCTCAACGCGCGGCGCAGCCCCAGATTGATCCGAGCCTGTACAGCCAGCTCCGCTGGCGAACCATCGGTCCGCAGGGCAACCGCGTGAGCGCGGTCGTCGGCATTCCCGGCGACCCGAACACCTACTACGCGGGCGCCGCCTCCGGCGGGGTTTGGAAGACCTCGGACGGAGGCATCAACTGGGAACCGATCTTCGACGGTCAGCCCGTCCAGTCGATCGGCTCCCTCGCGATTGATCCGTCGGATCCCAGCACGGTGTGGGCCGGGTCGGGCGAGGCGTGCGTGCGCAGCCACATCTCTCTGGGCAACGGCATCTACAAGTCCACGGATGCCGGGAATACATGGACTCACATGGGTCTCGAGAACACGGGCCGCATCGCGGAGGTCCGGATCGACCCCCTGGACCGCAACACGGTCTTCGCGTGCGCGCTGGGGCACGCGTACGGGCCGCAGCAGGAGCGGGGTGTCTTCCGCACGAAGGATGGCGGCCGGACCTGGGAGCGCGTCCTCTTCGTGGACGAGAACACCGGGTGTTCCGCGCTGGTCATGGACCCGAGCAATCCGCGGGTCCTCTTGGCCGGCCTGTGGACGATCGAGATCCGCACCTGGGGCCGCGAGAGCGGCGGGATGAACGGCGGGATCTTTATGACCCGTGACGGCGGCACCACGTGGCAGCGCCTCAGCGGCAATGGGCTGCCGCGGCCGCCGGTTGGGAAGATCGGGCTGGCGATCGCGCGGTCGAACCCGCAGCGGATCTACGCGCAGATCGAGACCGGTGACGGCGTGCCGTGGAAGGATTACGAGCCGCAGAGCGGCGAACTCTGGATGTCGGAGAACGGCGGGGAGACCTGGGTGCTGGTCTCGCATGACCGCAACGTCATGGGCCGCGCCCACTATTACACGCACATGGACGTGGCCCCGGACGACGAGTTCGAGACCTATTTCCTGGCGGGGTCCTACGCCGTCTCGCACGACGGCGGCCGCACACTCCAGGTCCCGAGCGGCCCGTCGTACCCCGGCGGCGACAACCACGACATCTGGATCGATCGCACGAACGCAGATCGCATGATCATTGGCAACGATGGCGGCGCATCCATCACGACCACCCGTGGCCGGAGCTGGCGCCACATCCAGCTCCCCATCGCGCAGATGTACCACGTCACGGTGGACAACCAGATCCCGTACTACGTGCTCGGCAACGAACAGGATGACCCGTCGTACCGGGGCCCCAGCAACACGAAGTCGGGGAGCACGATCCCGCGCAGCGAGTGGCACCCGGTCCTGGGCGGTGAGAGCGGGTGGGCTACGCCCGATCCGACGGACCCGAACATCATCTGGTCCACGGCGTCCGGTTCCGGCAGTGTCGGTGGCATCGTCGTTCGCTTCGACGAGCGGACGCGCACGGGCCACCACGTGGAGGTCTGGCCGATCACCACGGGCGGGCACCCGGCCGGCGAGGTGCGCTACCGCTTCATCTGGGACGCGCCGCTCCACATCTCAGCCCACGACCACAACAAGGTGTACACGGGCAGCCAGCACGTGCACGTGACGACGGACGGCGGCCGGAGCTGGGAGGTGATCAGTCCGGACCTCACGCTCAACGACCGCAGCCGCATGGGCCCGTCCGGAGGCCTCACGCAGGACAACATCGGCGTCGAGTATGCCGGCACTCTCTTCTCGATCGCGGAGTCGCCCGTCCAGGCCGGGATCATCTGGGCCGGCTCGAACGATGGGCTGGTGCACGTCACGACCGACGGCGGCCGCAACTGGACGAACGTCACGCGCAACATCACGAACCTGCCGCCCTGGGGCACCATCAACGCCATCGCGCCGTCGCGCTACGACGCGAACACGGCCTACATCGCCGTGGATTTCCACCAGGTGAACGGCCGGGACCCGCACCTCTACAAGACCACGGACCTCGGGCGCACCTGGCGGCCCATCGTGAATGGGATCCCCAAGAGCCCGCTGAGCTACACGAACTCGATTGCCGAGGACCCGGTGCGGCGCGGACTCCTGTACGCGGGCACGGAGAACGCCCTCTACGTCTCGTTCAACGATGGCGAGCTGTGGCAGCCGCTCCAGAACAACCTGCCACATGCGCCGGTCTACGACATCAAGGTGCAGGAGCACTTCAATGACCTGGTCCTCGGGACCTACGGCCGCGGCTTCTGGATCCTGGATGATATCACGCCGCTCCGGCAGCTCACGCCGGACGTGATGGCGCAGGATGCGTACCTCTTCGCGCCACGAGCGGCGTACCGCTTCCGCGCCCGCGCCGTGCAGGTGTCGATGTCCGATGATCCGACGGTGGGCGAGAATCCGCCGTACGGCGCGTCCATCAATTACTGGCTCAAGGCCGCGCCGCGCGGTCCCGTGACGATCGAGATTCAGGACGGCTCGGGCCGCACAGTCCGCACGCTCAGGCCGAGCGGGCAGGCGGGGAGCAACCGCGTCTACTGGGACCTGGAGGGTGAGCCTACGCAGGAGGCCCGGGCGCGCACCAAGCCGCTCTACGCTGACTGGGTCGAGCTCGGGCGGGACGGGACGCGCTCGATGGACGGGGTGGGGCGCATGTCGATCCTGATGCCCCCGGGCCGCTACACGGTCAAGCTCTCGGTCGCTGGCCGGGAGCTCACCCAGCCCCTCGAGGTGCGCAAGGACCCGAACTCCGGCGGCAGCGAGCAGGAAGTCCAGGCGCAGATGCCGCTCCTCAACGACATCTACAACGACGTGAATAC
>JACQVC010000514.1 GCA_016209995.1 Gemmatimonadota bacterium | reverse complement strand
GGGAGAGGGGTGGGTGGAGGAGAGGAAGGGGGTGGTGTGGGAGCTACGCCGGTGCGGGAGAGTCCGTGGCTGGTCATCGGGCCCGTGGCTCTGGCCGCGGCCGTGCTGATGCTCGGCGTCTACATCCCGGCGCCGCTGCACGAGGCGCTGGCGCGCGCGGCCGTCGCGCTCGGAGGCAGCGCACCGTGAACGGGTTCGCCGACCTGGAGCTGCGCAACCGGCGCGCCATCCCGCTAGCAGCCGTTCCCGATGCGCCGGTCGACCGTTTCCGCGAAGTCGTGCTCGAGGCCGTGACGGCGGGGTGGCGGCTCACCTCCCTCTTCGGTATGCCCGAAGGAGGCGACCGCACTCGCTTGCTGGCCGTTGTGGCCGACGATCAGGCGGGCAGGCTGGGCGCGGTCACGACCGTCGTGGGCGAACGGTATGCGGCTCTGACGCCGCATTGCGCGCAGGCCCACGTATTCGAGCGCGAGATCGCCGAGCAGTGTGCGGTGCTCCCCGAGGGCCATCCCTGGCTCAAACCTCTGCGACGCCACCAGCCCGATCACCGGCCGACGCAGAGCCGTGCCCTGATCCTCGATCCCGACTCGTACTCGTTCTTCCAGATGGCCGGCGAGGAGGTCCACGAGGTCGCCGTAGGGCCGGTACACGCCGGAATCATCGAGCCCGGCCATTTCCGCTTCCAGGCGCACGGCGAGGAGGTGTTGTTCCTCGAGATCATGCTCGGATATCAGCATCGCGGTGTGGAATCGCTGCTCGAGAGCCTGGAGCCGGTGCGCGCCGTTCTCGTGGCCGAGTCGATCGCGGGCGACACCGTGATCGGCCACGTGAGCGCGTACTCTGCCGCGATCGAAGCGTTGGCGCGCAGCCACAAGTCACCGCGCGCGCAAGCCATTCGCGGCATTGCCCTCGAGCTGGAGCGGATGGCCAATCACATTGGCGACCTGGGCGCGCTCGCGGGCGATATCGCGTTCCAGCCGGCCGCCGCGTTCTTCGGCCGCCTGCGCGGCGAATGCCTCAACCTGCTCATGACGCTGTCCGGCAATCGCTACGGGCGCGGGCTGGTCAGACCGGGTGGCGTGATCTTCGATATCCCGCAGCCCATGGTAGGGGAAATGAAAGATCGGCTCGACCAGCTGCGAGCGGAGCTGGAGCCCGTCGCACGCATGATGCTCGCGAACGGCTCCGTACAGGCTCGACTCGAGGGCGTGGGCTTAGTCCCTCGCAAGCAATGCGCCGAGCTCGGCTTCGTCGGCCCGGTGGCGCGCGCCTGCGAGGTCGCCCGCGACGTGCGGCACGACCACCCGTACGGCATTTTCCGGTTCGCTCACATCCCCGTCTCCCTCGCCTGGGCCGGCGATGTGTACGCCCGTGCGCTCGTGCGCTGGCTCGAGGTGCAGCGCTCCCTCGAGTTCATCGTCGAGCAGCTTAGCTCGCTGCCTCGAGGCGAGCTGCGGGCACCCTGCGGGGATCTAAGAGCGAGCGAGCTCGTCGTCGCGATGGAGGAAGGCTGGCGAGGCGAGATCGTGCACACGGTCGTGACGGACGCGCACGGCGCCATTCGCCGTCACAAGGTGACGGACCCGTCCTTCCACAACTGGACCGCCCTCGCCGTGGCCATGCCGGGCAATCAGATCTCCGACTTCCCGCTCTGCAATAAGAGCTTCAACCTCTCGTATGCCGGCCATGATCTGTAGCGAGCGGTTGCAGAAGCTATCGGCTGGACGCCTTTATCAATGGGCTTCCAACGGGCATCGTTCTTTCAGCGGCTGGGTCCTCGCGATCTGCGATCGCGCGCCGGAGGCATGATGCTGGACATCCTGCGTCTGCGAGTGCAGCAAGGCGGGCGCACGCTGCCGTTCCCGGGCGGCGACGTCGGGCTACCCGAGCGCTTCCGTGGGCTGCCCGTATTGGACCAGACTCGCCGGGGCGACCTGCAGCCGGCGCCGTCCGCGCTCGTGACCTCGAGCCCCGATGGGCGCCCGGCGCTCGACGTGGGCGCGTGCCTGTTCTGTCCGGAAGAGGCCGTCAGCGGCCCTGCGGGCACGGTGTCCTTCACGCGCGACTATCGGCTCTCCAGCTCGACCCGCGAGGGCCTCTGTTCGACCGGCGGGGAGATCGAGCTGGCGCGGGCGCTAGCCGAGTCGTCGCGCCGTCTGTTTGGCCGGTCGCTGCGTCTGCGCTCGGTGGTCGCCGGCAGCTGCGGCGGCTGCGAGGCCGAGCTGGTCGCGCTAGGCAACGTCGTCTTCGACCTCGCCCGCTTCGGGGTGCAGTTCGTGGCGTCGCCGCGTCACGCGGACGGCATCGTGATCACCGGCGCCTACAGCCGCAACATGCGGTATGCCGTCGAGAGCACGTACGAGGCGACACCGGTTCCGCGACTCGTGATCGCCGTGGGCGCGTGCACGATCGCTGGTGGCCCGTTCCGCGGCAGCTCGGAGGTGGGACACTCGGCGCTCACCGACATCCCCGTGGACCTCTACGTCGCCGGCTGTCCACCGCATCCGCTGACGCTGCTCGATGGTCTGCTTCGCTTGCTCGGCCAGTTGCCGCCCGAGCGCGTCCCCTCACGGCCGGCGGGCGCCAACGAGGGGTAGAGTCGTTCGATCTCGGAACTGCTCGTGATGCAGGTGCCCCAAGGCTAGCGAGTCCTATGAACGCCGGCGCCCAAGCCTTCCCGCTCACCCCTCCCATCGAGCCGATGCTCGCCACCCTGGCGGAGAGTCTGCCGACGGATGGCGCGTTTCTCTTCGAACCCAAGTGGGATGGCTTCCGCGCTATCGTGTATCGCGGGGCGTCCGACCTGTACATCCAGAGTCGCGACCTCAAGCCACTCGACCGTTACTTCCCGGAGCTACACGAGGCGCTGCTCGACCAGCTGCCCGAGGGGTGCGTCGTCGACGGTGAGATCGTGATCACCACGTCCCAGGGACTCGACTTTGCTGCCCTACAGATGCGGCTCCACCCCGCGGCCTCGCGCGTGGCGAAGCTCGCGAAGGAGACGCCGGCCTCGTTCGTCGCTTTCGATGTGCTGGCAGCTAACGGCCGCGACCTTATGGCATCGCCGCAGCGTGAGCGCCGTGCCGTTCTCGAGCGACTGATGGCGGACGTAGGCTCGCCACTCTATCTCACGCCTGTGACCCTGGACCGTGAAACGGCCGTGCGGTGGCTCGACCAGTTCGAGGGCGCAGGCCTGGACGGGGTGATCGCCAAGCCATCCGACGGTGCTTACCTGCCGGGTAAGCGGGCGATGATCAAGGTGAAGCACGTTCGCACGGCCGATAGCGTGGTAGCGGGGTTTCGCTGGTACAAGGGCGGAAAGGATGCGGTCGGCTCGTTGCTCCTGGGACTCTACGATGAGGGCGGCGTGCTGCAGCACGTGGGCGTTACGTCGGCCTTCACCATGGTGATGCGCAGGCAGCTCGTGAAGGAGTTGGCGCCGCTGCGCAACAACGCGCTCGAGGGTCACCCCTGGCGCGCGTGGGCGGAGGTGGACGCGAGTGTGCTGAGTCGGATGCCCGGCGGCCAGAGTCGCTGGAGCGCGGGCAAGGATCTCTCCTGGGAACCGCTACGGGTCGAGCGAGTGTGCGAGGTGAAGTACGACCACATGCAGGGAGACCGCTTCCGCCACGCCGCGGTCTTCCTGCGCTGGCGGCCGGACAAGCTGCCGAGTGTCTGCCGCTACGATCAACTCGTGGTCTCGAGCCCTTATGTGCTGTGGAAGATCTTCTCAGCGGGGTCGAGAGGCTCCTGAGG
>JACQVC010000015.1 GCA_016209995.1 Gemmatimonadota bacterium | reverse complement strand
GCCGAGGATGTGGAGGCCATCGAAGTCTACCGTGGTATCGAGGCGCCCCCTGACTACACCGAGGGCTCGTGCGGCAGCGTTGTGGTCTGGACCCGGAGGGGGAGCGACAACGGTCGCCCCTTCACTTGGACGCGATTCTTCATGCTGGTGGGCTTGGTGACTGCCGGGGTCCTATTCGTCCGCTGAGCCCAGCGAAGCCGATTTGGAGTAGCGGATTCCGATCGAGATAGGAGCCAGAGTTCTGATGTCCTCCGACATAGAGAATCCTCTAGGCAGTCTCGGCAGGCAAGTGACGGCCGTGCTCATAGTCTTCGCTGCAACCGGCGGGCTCGCGGGGTCAGCATCGGGGCAACAAACCGGGGCTCTCGTGGGAAGCGTGGCCACCGGCGGCGGCGGCCCGGTCATACCCGGCGTGCGGATCACTCTTCCTGACCTTAGGCTCGAGGCCGTGACCGATGACGAGGGTCGGTTTCGTTTGAGCGGCGTGGCTTCCGGGCGACACGAGGTCGTCGCCGAGCTCCTGGGATGCCCCTGGGCGTCCAGGACCGTGTCGATCGAGCCCGGCAAGGCCGCGGAGCTGAACTTCACGCTCGGACCCCGTGCGATCAGTCTCGACGGGATCTTGGTGACCGGCGTCGCCTCCGACCTGTCTCACGCGGAGCTTCCTTTCACGGTCGAGACGCTCGAGGGTGAACGGTTGCGCAGGGAAACGGCCGCCAGCCTCGGACAACTGATCCAGGGAAGAATCGCCGGCGGTCGCGTCGTGCAGGGGAGCGGTCTACCGGGTGAGGAGGCCGACATCCTTCTGCGTGGAGCCACGAGTCTGGGCGGAGCGCAGCTGCGGCCGCTCGTCGTAGTGGACGGCATCATCGCAGGTCATTCCACGTCCGGGATCGACCCGATGGACATCGAGCGGATCGAGGTGCTCAAGGGTGCTACGGCCGCCGCGCTCTACGGATCGCGCGCGCATGCGGGGGTCATCGAGATCACGACCAGGCGGCGTCCGAGCGAACCGCCTGGTGATCCGGAGCCGCTGCTCATCGTCGATGGCGTCATCAGCGATGAGCGCCTGGCGGATCTCGACACCCGCGAGATCGTCGAGATCCGCATGCTCCCGGGACCTGCGGCGGTGTTGCTCGCCGGCCCTCGGGGTCAGGCCGGGATCATTCAGGTCACGACCGTCAGGGCATCCGACGCCCAGGCGTCTCAGTGCCCCGACGATCTCATGCCCTGACTCAGCTCCCGTCCCGTCCGGGCGCGGCGCCGGTGCCTCCCACGCCGCCGAAGGTGTAGACCGGCAGCTTGAGCACCTCCAGCTCCGCGGCCGGAATGGGGAACTGGAGATGTGTCCCTTTCCGAAGCCAACCGAAGCCTCGCTGATCCCAGTAGTCGAGTCCCGCGCTCAGGTAGATGGTCTCGAGCTGCTTCTCGTAGAGCAGCGTGGTCAGCAGATCCCCGCACGCGCCCGTGACTGTCCGCGGAACACAGCGCGGCCCCGACACGCCGTTCACCGTGGCGGGGGGCAGCTCTCCAATGGCCACGCGGTTCTTGTTGATGATCGGCAA
Organism: Gemmatimonadota bacterium; assembly: GCA_016209995.1. Lineage (GTDB taxonomy): Bacteria > Gemmatimonadota > Gemmatimonadetes > Longimicrobiales > Gaopeijiaceae > JACQVC01. The sequence continues at coordinate 5,183 of JACQVC010000015.1, read as the reverse complement.
CGCGTCCGCCGGGCGTCCCAGCCGGATGTAAGCTTCCGCCCGCAGGAAGTCCATCTCCGTCACGCTCATCTCGGTGGCAAAGCCAAAGCCCCTCGTGGGAATGAACTCATTTCGCCAGCGTAGGGCTCGGTAGGGCGTGAGGAACCAGACGCCTCGTTGGGCATCGCCGAACGTGGTGCCGGGGATCTCGAGGTAGCGTCCGCTGGACTGGGGCTTCCCTGCGGCATGGATCCGCCGGTCGTCCGTCTCGACATGGAAAGGCTGTTTTTTCAGCGGTTCGGCCTTTTCCCAGGCCTGCCATCCGCCAGACTGGTCCGACGGGCCTACGAAGCGGAGAGAAACGACGTCGGCGCCCTTGTATTCCCGGGTCCAGCGCCCGCCGGGCTCGACGTTGATACCGAAGTCGCTGGTGATGCCCTGCTGGATGTGACTCAGCACCTCGTTCCAGTTGACGGCGGCGCGCTCCTGCGGCGTCCGGGCCACCGAGGCCATGAAGCGGGCCTCGTAGGAGTGCGTTAGCCGGACGAGGTCCTGGCTCGTGTACGAGCGCCCCATCCATACGGACGGCGTGCTGAACGAATTCTTGCTCGCGATGGCGCGCGCTTCGGCCAGATAGCGCCTGGCCGCGGCCATCACTTCCCCGTAGGGGGGCAATTTCTTCTGCTCGACCGATGCCTCGACGTCCGCATCCTCGTCTATGATGAAGCCCTTGTCATACAGCTTGGCGATGAACCCGTGGGCGACGCCCTGCATGAACTTCGCGAAGGCCACGGCTCGCGGCGTGTCCGCGCCGTTCGGGCCGATCTTCAGTCCCCCTTCGATGACCTGGAGCGCGTCCCGGATCGCCGAGAGGGCCCGGTTGAGCAGCATCCAGGGATCGTCGACGGGGTATCCCCACTGGTAGCCGATCTGATTGACGACCGGCTGTCGTGGCTGGAAGCCCAGATCGAAGGCGAAGTAATTCGCCGCCGACGAGGAGTACACCTCTGCCGACTGGCTCAGCGCTCGCCCGGGGGCCCGTCCCTGCTTGATCTCCCACCAGGTCGCGAACGTGCCCCCGATCAGGGATTCGACGTCACGGGCCTCCCTGAGCGCTCGATCCCGGTCCGGCTCGTTGGGGTTGGCGATATCCAGGTCGAAGCAGGCCGCCGTAGCGACCATGATCGCTGCCACCGCAGCGACTTTCAACACAGCTGGCGAGAGTCGAAGTTTCATTCTCTCAACCGTCCTTCCTCTGTTCGCCATGTTGTGGTCCATCGGGTCAGAACACCAGCTCGACATCGATGCCGAGCTGACGGAAGTTGGGATAGAAGTACTCGTCGATCCGGCCGATGGCGGCCGAGCCTCCGAAGGTGTTCTTGCCCACCTCAGGATCATGTCCCAGGTACCCGGTCCACGTCTTCAAATTGCGGCCGACCAGGTTGATCGTCGCACGCCTGACACCCGTGGTGCGCATGAAGGCCGGGAGCCTGGCCTGATCGAACGTGTAGCGGAGCGAAAGCTGCCGCAGCTTGATGAAGTCCGCGTCCTCGACGAACCAATCATTCCGGTTGTTGCGGTTGTACAGGCCCGCGGCACCGTAGTAGGGCAGCGGCTTCTTCAGCTCCAGCGGCTTCCCCCGCTGGTCGATCGAGCCGATGGCGCTGCGGGAGCCCCACTGCCGGGTCTGGTTGTAGATCTGCCCGCCGAACTCGGCATCGAAGAGCACCGAGATGCCCAGATTCCGCCACTGGAAATCCTGCAGGAAGCTGACGTTCAGGTCCGGCTCCGCCGAGCCCAGCTTCGTGAAGCCACCATCCACGATGGACGCGGAGGGCTGCCCCCATGGGTAGGTCTTGCCACTGACTTTCCCGGTGGTGCCCCAGAGGCTCTTCGCAACTCCGTCCTTGTAGCTATTGCCCTGGCCCACGTAGACGAGGAGCCCGTCGTCGTTCACCTGGAAGACGCCACAGTCCGTCCCGGCAGGCAGGTCCCCGCAAGCCCGGGCCCACTTGAAGCCATAGAACGAGCCCAGCTCTTCGCCCTCCTTGACGAGGATGCGCGCGCGGACGTCCCGCATCTCGAACGGCGGCACACTCAGCTGCGTGATCTTCTGGCGCGTCCGATGCATGTTGAGACGGCCCGTCCATAGGAAGCCCGGACGCTCGACGAACGCAGCCTCCAGGCTCAACTCCCAGGTCTTCGAAGCCACCGTGCCGGCGTTCCTCCACTGCGCCTCGAAGCCCAACGCGGAGCTGAGCGGCACCAGCAGGAGCTGGTCCTTCACCTCGGTGTCCACGTAGTTCGCCTGGATCCGATACCGGTCCGCGATGATCGCGTCGAGGCCGAACTCCTGTTCCGTGGCCAGCTCGGGCTTCAGCTTGCTGTTGCCGAGGACGCGGGGCACGATCCGGCCCCGGTCGACCGAGTAGGTCTGATACTGGTAATGGAATTCAGGCCGGCCCCCGGCCGTACCGATGGAATAGCGAGGCTTGAACTCGGTGAGGAACGCAAAGGGCCACCAGGGCTCCTGGGCCATCCGCCACGCGCCGGAAGCTCGATAATAGGTCTGCCACCGTTCATCGGCACCGAACAGGGAGCTCCCGTCCCGACGAACGAGGACGTCTGCGACATACTTGTTGCGCCAGGTCAGCGCCGTGATCGCGAAGAAGCCCTCCGTGCGGATCGTCTGTTCCCGGGAATCCACCTCCAGTCCGCTCGTGAGGAGCCCCAGTCGCGGTACCCCGACCACGGCGAAAGCCTCGCCCCCGGCCGAGGAACTCTTTCTCCTTTGCTCCTCCGCGAGCCACCGGAAGCGAGTGCGTGTCGTGAGATCCCCGAACTGGCGGTTGATTGACGCCGTCAAGCTGGCGTTCATCTCGCTGCGGTCGCTGTCCATCGTCCACAGGGACCCGAGGAGCGGTGGGTCGGGATATCTCTGCTTCCAGGGGGCCGGCGCGAGGTTTGTCTCGGTCATGTCGCTCCGGTCATAGGCCACGTTCGCTTGAAGCGTCAACCAGGAGAGCGGCGAATACGAGGCGTCCAGCGCGCCCATGAGCCGCCGGCTGTCGCGGGTCCAGTCCTGATTCTCCAGGATGTAGAGAGGGTTCCGATCCCTGGTGATCAGATCGCCAATCACCTCGAGGTCGCCGTCCTCATCCCGCGCGAAGAAATCCGTCGACGCGCGCATCTCGTCGATCATGCGGAAGATGCCCCGGTCGGCGCCCGGAGCAATGCTAGGGTCCTCGGGCTCGGCACCCACAGCATCGTCGAGGAAGCTCAGCCCCGTTCGTTCCTGCTGGAAGATGACGTCTTGCTCCTTGTCGGCTACATACGTGCTCAACGAGAGCTGTAGGTTGTCGCGAATCCGCTGATCGAGGTTCAAGCGGAAATTCGTCTGGTTGGAACCCTCGTGGAATTGCAGGGTCCCGTCATCCCGCTGGTACCTGCCCGAAACTCGGTATTGCGTGTTCCCCTCGTTTCCCGAGGCCGAGACGTAGGTACTGTAGGCGTTCCCGGACCTCATGATCTGTTCGAACGGAGAGCCGCCGTAGAGGTTGGGCGGAATCGGCTGGTCCTGGAAGGTCTTAAAGGGGTTGGTTCCGTTGCCGCCGTCGTTCAGGGCGTAATTGCCGGTGCCGATTTGCTGCTTGCGGTTGCGCAGATCGAGCTCGTTTCCCTTGCGGTCCAGGAGGGCGGTGCCGGCCGCGTTCATGCGAAACTCGTGGGACTCGCTCATCCGCATCAGATACTCGATGTCGTTCACCAAGAACGAATTGCGGACCGTGAACTCGGTTATGCCTCGCTGCAGCCCGGCGCCCCTCCGCGTAGTCACCTCGATGACGCCCGCCTGCGCGCGCGACCCGTAGAGCGACGCGGCGGCCGCGCCCCTCACGACCTCGATGTTCTCGATGTCGTTCGGATCGATATCGGCGAGGCTGCCGCGTGAGATCACGCCGTCCACGATGAGCAGCGGCTCCTGGCTCTGCATGATGCTCTTGGGGCCCCGCAGCTGGATCGACGGCTCGTCCCCGGGTTGCCCGGTTCCCTGGATCACCCGCGTGCCCGCCATTCGACCCTGGAGCAGGGTCCCCATGTTGATAGCCGACGCCGCAACGGCAGGATTCACCGTGACCTGGTCCACCGTGAACGCCAGCTCCGCCTGGGGGGTGGCCCCGGCCACTCCGGTGACGACCAAGCCTTCGAGCGTGATCGCGCGCTCCTCGAGCGTGAAATCCACCACCACACTCGCTCCCGGCCGGACCTGCACGAGCTGGCTGGTCGGCTGCCGCCCGATCAGCTCGGCTCGTATCTCATGCTCGCCGGCAGGAACGTTGAGGAGAATGAACCTCCCCTGCTCGTTCGTGAGCGTGCCCATTTGCAGACGCGGGAAGTGGACCTGGGCAGAAGCCACGGGCTCGCCCGTGCCCGAAGACCTCACCGTTCCCGTGACCGTTCCCACGCCCTGAGCGGAAAGGCTTCCAGCAGTCGCGGCTAGAGCCACCACGGCCGCCCCGAGCAGTGCAACGTTTCTGTGCACGAAGGGTGCTTTCATGGCGAGCCTCCCATTATCTCCAGGGGTTCACGTGCGACAGCCAGGGCAAGACCCCAAAACGGTTCGACCCGTCGCGGGCGGAAACCACTGCTTCCCCGTGCCGGGTCGACCGTACACTAATCCACGCAGACATTGGCTCAGGCTAGTGGTCAGGTCGCCCTCGGTTAGCCTCCACGTCAGACTAGCGAAGTTCTGGCTACCATAGGCGGCGCGGTCAGGCGGTGTCAAGGCGCGCCGCCCGAGCACGAAGGCGGCGCTACCTGGGGCCGGTGTCGGTGCGCGCAGGCAGCCGCACGACCCCGATGCCCTGCTGTTCGCGCCACTCGACCGTGGTATTGAACGGGCGGGACCGCTCGATCAGATCGTTGATGATCTTGCGTCCCAGCTCGCGGTCCGCCAGCAGCGGCCGGCCTCGCTCGGCGCGCGACTTGCCGAATCCCAACGTGATCGGGTGCAGCTCGACGGAGACGAGCTGCTGGCCGCGGAAGGCCGGAATCGCCACGACCGACTCCCAGATCTCCCGGTTCACGGGGAAGCCCTGCGTGTCGTTGTTGTAGCGCGCGCGGTTGAAGTCATCGACCCAGGCGTTCTCGCCCAGATCGTAGGAAGCGTAATTCTCGTAGGGCAGACGCAGCAGCGTCTCGTTCTG
>JACQVC010000509.1 GCA_016209995.1 Gemmatimonadota bacterium | reverse complement strand
GCCAGGCGCATCTCGTCGGACCCGGCAAGCTGCTGCGCCGCGCCATCGAGGCTGATCGCATCAGCTCGCTCATCCTCTACGGCCCGCCGGGCTGCGGCAAGACCGCACTCGCGCACGTCATCGCCCAGCGCACGCAGGCCCACTTCGAGCCGCTCAACGCCACCTCCGCCGGCGTTGACGAGCTGCGCAGGGTGATCGCCCGCGCCAAGGAACGCTCGCGGGTCGACGGCCGGCGTACCATCCTCTTTATCGACGAGATCCACCGGTTCAACAAGGCTCAGCAGGATGCGTTCCTCCCGCACGTCGAGAAGGGGACCATCGTCCTCATCGGAGCGACAACGGAGAATCCGAGCTTCGAAGTCGTGCGACCGCTGCTGTCGCGGGCACCCGTCTTCGTGCTCGAGGCGCTGACCCCCTGGCATATCCGGACCCTGCTCGACCGCGCGCTGCACGATCGTGAGCGAGGCTTGGGAGCCACCGGGGTCTCGGTCACGGACGCAGCCCTCGACCTCCTGGCGTCAGGATCGGACGGTGATGCCCGCCGTGGGCTGGGCGCGCTCGAGGTGGCGAGCCAGCTCGCAGGTCAGGGCGACACGGTCGATGAGGGTGTGGCTCGCGAAGCGTTGCAGCACCGGTTCGCGATCTACGACAAGGAGGGCGAGGAGCACTACAACCTGATCTCGGCGCTGCACAAGGCCGTGCGCGGAAGCGATCCCGACGCGGCCCTGTACTGGGTGGCGCGCATGATCCGGGGCGGTGAGGATCCCTTGTACATCGCTCGCCGGCTCGAGCGCATGGCGTCGGAAGACATTGGGCTGGCGGATCCACGGGCGCTGCAGGTGGCCGTGGCGGCGAGGGACAGCTACCACTTCTTGGGCTCTCCCGAGGGAGAGCTGGCCATCGCCGAGGTGGCGGTGTATCTGGCGACAGCGCCCAAGTCGAATCGTTTGTACCTGGCGTGGAGCGCCGCGGTGGAGGCCGCCGGCGAGACGCCAGCCGAGCCGGTTCCGCTCCCGATCCGCAACGCACCGACGGGCTTGCTGCGGGACCTGGGCTACGGCGAGGGGTATCGCTACGATCCCGACTGGCCGGATGGCGTGGCGCCGCAGGAGTACCTTCCTGACAAGCTGCGAGGCGTTCGCTTCTACTCACCCAGTGAATGCGGCGAAGAACGTAGCATCGGGCAGCGCCTTGCCTGGTGGGAGGACTGCAAGCGCCGGGCGGCCGATCAGCCGGTCAGCGCGCCAGCGGGTCAGCCGGTCGGAGGCTCGGGAGCGGTCCGCCGGGGCTACGGTTCCGCGCCGGACGGGGGCGCAGCGGAGGACGACGGTTGACGTCCCTGGTGAGTCGGCGAGGCCGTGTGGGGCTGCGCTGGGCTGTGGCGAGTGTAATGCTCGTATGGTTGGCAAGCGCCTGCGCCCTGGCGTACCAGCCACCGTCGGTGCAGATCGCGGCGATCCGCGTGACGGAGCTGGGCTTGACCGGCGGCGTGTGCAGCGTGCGGCTGGACGTGATGAATCCGAACCGCTTCGGCGTCGACGTCCGCTCGCTCGACTACCGTCTCGAGGTCGAGAGTGGGACCTCGGCCGGAGCATGGCGCGAGCTCGCGAGCGACGCGTCGGATCGGGAGCTTCACATCGCCCCGCGAAGTACGACATCGGTGGAACTCGAGGTCCCGTTCCGCTACGAGGGGTTGGGCGAGGCGCTGCGCGCGTTCCTCGAGCGAGGAAGTGTGCGCTACCGTGCGCGTGGGAGCGCTCGGGTCGCAGGCCCGTTCGGACAGCGGACGGTGCCGTTCCAGTCGGCGGGGGAGTTTGGGCGAGGGTCATAGGACAAGAGGAGGGTGCTTTATTTCCCACGAGATTTTCGATAACCGAGCGCCGCGCGATCGTATTCTACTGGTCGGCGCGCCGACGAAGGACATGGGGCCGCGGGAGGCCGAGGAGCATATCGAGGAGCTGTCGCGTCTCACGGAGACGGCGGGCGGCGAGGTGGTCGGGGTGGTCAGCCAGCGTCTCGAGGCGCCGAAGCCCAAATACTACATCGGGGAAGGGAAGGTCGCGGAGCTGCTCGCGGAGAGCGCACGTACGCAGACGTCTCTGGTGATCTTCGACGAGGATCTCACGCCTGCGCAGGGGAAGAATCTGGAGGATTTCCTCAAGGTGCGGGTCATGGACCGGTCGGAGCTGATCCTGGACATCTTCGCGACGCGCGCGCGCACGAAGGAAGCGAAAATGCAGGTCGAGCTGGCCCAGCTCGAGTATATGCTGCCACGCCTCACGCGGATGTGGAGACACCTCTCCCGCATCCGGGGTGGTATCGGACTGCGGGGTCCGGGCGAGACCCAGCTCGAGACGGACCGCCGTATCATTGGCGCGCGCATCTCGGATCTCAGGCGCAAGCTGGATGGCATCGCGCGGGCGCGCGCGACCCAGCGCAAGGGTCGATCCGGCCACTTTCGCGCCTCGCTCGTGGGGTACACGAATGCGGGGAAGTCGTCGATCCTGCGTGCGCTGACGGGGAGTGAGCTCTTCGTCGAGAATCGCCTGTTCGCGACGCTCGACCCGGCCACCCGGTCGGTGGAGTTGGGCTCCGGACTCTCGGTGCTCATGACGGACACAGTCGGCTTTATTCGGAAGCTGCCGCACCACCTCATCGCCTCGTTCCGCGCCACGCTGGAGGAGGCACGCGAAGCGAACGTTCTCCTGCACGTGATCGACGCGTCGCACCCGGGCTGGGAGGAGCAGGTCGCCGTGGTGAACGCGGTGCTCCACGAGCTGGAGCTCGACGACAGACCGACGCTGCTGGTTTTCAACAAGCTGGACAGACTGACGCACGCGGAGGAGGAAGTGCTGCGCGAGCGCGCTCGCACGCGTCTGGGTGAGCCGGCCGTGTTCGTCTCGGCTCAGGATGCGGCCGGGTTGGAGACGCTGAAGGACGAGCTGCGCGAGCGCGTTCGCTCGCTGCTCCCGCAGGTGCGCGTGCACGTCCCCGCCGGCGACGGTGAAGCCATCGCGACGCTGTACCGCGAAGGCGAGGTTCTGGAGCAGTCGGAGCGCGACGGCATCATTGCGCTGACGGCCAGGGTACCGCGCGCTCTCCTCGGCCGCCTGCAGCGTCGCGAGGGGGTCACCGTGCTGGCGAGCTCGTGACGGCCCCCGCCCGATCCTGTCTGCAGTATCACGATCCTGTGACGCCGAGGTGAAGGCCGCGTGAGCGACCGGCTGGCGATCGTGGGTCCGGGACGCACCGGAGTCGCCCTGGGCTATGCGCTCTGGAAAGCGGGGGCGGTCGAGGCGTTGACGTACTACGGGCGGCACCCGGAGCCGCCTGTTCACCCCGTCTTCTTCGAGACCCCCGCGCAATACGTACACGGGCTCGCGCGTCCCGGCGAAGGAACGACAGCCGTGTTTCTGGCGGTGGCCGACAGGGCGATCGCGGAGGTCGCCGCAGCGCTGGCCCGCCAGGGACCCGCGCCTCAAGACTGCGCGGCCTTCCATCTTTCCGGTGCGCTCACGACGGAAGTGCTGCAGCCGCTGCACATGGCGGGCTACCGCGTCGGATCCGTGCACCCGCTGCTGTCCCTGGCCGATTCGCCTGCGGCGGCGGACCTTCTGCGCGGGGCCTTCTTCGCGGTCGCGGGCGAGCCCGAGGCTCGCGCCACCGCGCGTCGCCTGCTCCTCGGCATCGAGGGTCGCATGGTCAGCGTGTCGGAGCGCATGCGGCCGGTATACCACGCGGCGGCGGTGATGGCGGCGGGTTACCTCACCGCGCTGGTGGTCAAGGCGTCGAGGTTGCTGGTGGAGGCCGGGGTGCGGCGGGAGGACGCGCTCCCGGCCGTCCTTCCGCTTGCGCGCAGCGCCCTGGACAACCTCGAGAGGGTCGGTGTCCCGGGTGCGCTGACGGGGCCGATCGTGCGGGGGGACGTCGAGGTGATCCGCATGCATCTGCAAGCGCTTCCGGACGCGGAACGTCCGCTGTATTGTGCGCTGGGGCAAGCGGCGTTGGAGCTTGCGAGCGAGAGAGACCTCGATGCGGGCGCCGTGGCAGAGATGCGAGCGCTCCTGACGGAACGTTCGGGATGAGGTCGTTTGGCCGATGAGGCTCTACATCAATGTCGACCACGTAGCCACGGTGAGGCAGGCTCGCCGTACGGATGAGCCGGACCCGGTGCGAGCCGCGGTGCTCGCGGAGCTGGGTGGCGCAGACGGCATCACGGTCCATCTGCGCGAGGACCGGCGCCACATCCAGGACCGCGACGTGCGTCTGCTGATGGAAACCGTGCGAACCGGTGTGAACCTCGAGCTGGCCGCGGCCTCCGACGTGCTGAACCTGGCCTGCGATCTGAAACCCATGCAGGCCACGCTGGTGCCGGAGCGGCGAGAGGAGATCACGACGGAGGGCGGGCTCGCGCTTGAGCCCAGGGACCAGCGACGGCGCGTAGGGGAAGCACTGGCGCGTCTCAGGACGGCTGGAATCAGGACGTCGCTGTTCATCGCGCCCGCAGCGGACGCGCTCGGCGCGGCTCGCGAGCTGGGAGCCGACGCCGTCGAGCTGCACACGGGAG
>JACQVC010000516.1 GCA_016209995.1 Gemmatimonadota bacterium | reverse complement strand
GTGGATGAAACTGTCTGCCGCATATGGAGTTAGGCGTCTATTTGCCGGTTTTGTTTCTGTGCAGACGCGGAGGACGTGGAGATGCGGAGGGTTGGTAGTCATTCACCACCCGGTGCAGACCTTCTTTCAGCGTGGCTCCGCCAAAATTCATCAAGAGTCCGACCGGCAAGTTCAGCAGTCGAAGGTAGGTCAAGAGCTGCTTGAAGTGCACGGGCGCAAGCAGGTCAATGGATTTGAGCTCGACGACGACGAGGCCGTTGACGAGCAAATCAACGCGGAGCCCCTCCTCGAATAGAACGCCATCGAACTCGAACGCGACTGCCTTCTGCCGCTCGACTGTGAGGTGCCGGCGCCCTAGCTCTCTGGCGAGCACAGCTTCGTAAACGGACTCGAGCAATCCCGGTCCCAATCGTTTGTGCAGCCTGAGCGCCGCATCCACGATTTCTCCGGTAATATCATCGAGTTCCCTCATCATTTGGCCTCTCCGTTCTCCGCGACCTCCGCGGCTCCGCGTGAGATGGTTTGTTTTTCCGTTGGCCCTTGCCATAGCCGGATTGGCCGGACTCGGACCTGCTCGTATCTTGACCGCATGACGCCAGTCCTCGAAGCGGTCCCGAACTTCAGCGAAGGACGGGACGTAGGAGTGGTACGGCGCATCGCCGCCGCAGCCGCCAGCGCGGGCGCTGAGGTGCTGGACTGGTCAGCGGATCCTGATCATCACCGCGCGGTCGTGACCTTCGTGGGTGACCCGCGTGCAGTCGAGCAAGGTGCCGTGGCGGCGGCACTGGTCGCCCGCGAAGCCATCGATCTCAGGCGGCACGAGGGCGTGCATCCGCGTATCGGGGCCCTCGATGTGCTTCCGTTCGTGCCGCTGCTCGGGCTCACCCTCGACGAGGCAGTCGCGAGCGCCCACCGCGTGGGTGCGCAGCTCGCCGAAGCTGGGATTCCGGTCTACTTCTACGGTGCGGCATCGCGTCCACCGGGACGCCAGCTGGCGGATCTGCGACGAGGAGGATTCGAGTCCCTGGTTGGTGGCTTCCCCAACGGTCGGCGGCCTGATTTGCTACCGCCGGACTGGACGTATCCCGGCATACACCCTCGCTGGGGCGCGGCCTGTGTGGGGGCTCGTAAGCTGCTCCTGGCCTGGAACGTGTACGTCGATGGCGTCAGCCTCGCGGCGGCCAAGTCGATGGCCGCGGGGCTGCGCGAGGCGAATAGCGGATTTGTCGGACTGCGGGCGCTCGCTCTCCAGCTGCCGAGCACGGGGGCGATTCAGATTTCTATGAACCTCGAGGACCCGGACGCCACGTCGCCGGACGCGGTGTTCGAGGCGATCCTGTGTCGCGTCAGCGAGTTAGGTGGCCAAGTTCAGCGGACCGAAGTGGTCGGGATGATCCCGGACGCCCTTGTGCTATCCACGGCGCGCTCCAGATTACATCTTTCTGATCCGTCGTCCGACCGTCTGCTGTCACACCGGCTCGCCCTTCACCTGGGCCGGCGCGCGGAGGCGGCCGTCCGTGAGGTCCTCGAGGCCGTGTTTGCCGAGGGCGAGGCGGTTCCGCCGGCCGTACGAGAAGCCGCCCAACGGTCGGCTCGCGATCTGGCAGGGCTTCGTACTGTGGAAGATGAACGTCGCTAAGCTGAAGGAACAAGCGCGCCGCCACGAGCAGAGTCAAGAGTGGAAGAAGGCGCTCGACGTCTATGGGCTGATCCTGTCGGAGGAGGTCGAAGACGAGGATCTGCCGCTGTACAACCGAGCCGGCGATCTCTGCATGCGGCTCGGAAACACGCCGCAGGCCATCGACTTCTACGAGACCGCCGTGGACCGCTACGCGGCAGCGGGGCTGCACAACAACGCGATCGCGCTCTGTAAGAAGATTCTCCGCACGGTCCCGGGCCGCACGTCCCTCTACCTTCGCCTCGGCCGCATCTGCGCCGGGCAAGGCTTCGTCACGGATGCGCGCCAGAACTTTCTCGAGTACGCGGAGCGTACTCAGCAGGACGGCGATCTGGATGAGGCGTTCCGCGCGCTCATGGAATTCGCCGATCTGGTTCCCGGCGAGGTAGACGTCCGCTTGCTGCTCGCGAGTCAGCTCGAGACGCATGGCCGCGCCGAAGAAGCCGCGCGGCAACTGCTGGAGGTCTATCGCGCGCGCATGCTGAACGGCGACCAGAGCGAAGCGCGTGCGCTGGCCGAACGCATCCACGGCCTCGACCCGGATCTGGCCCTGACCGTTCCGGAGCCGGGGGCACGCAGCCAGGAGCGAGATCAGAGGCTCGACGGGCTGCCCGGACTCGAGCCGACCGCGCTCGTCAAGGAAGTGGCGCCGGCCGAGGCAGCGGTCCAGCCGGGTGACGTCCAGATCGAGTCGCCTGCGCTGGAGCAGGGGCAACCGGTCGAGGGCGAGCTGGCGGTGGCCGATGTCGAGGCGATCGAGGAGTCGGTAGAGGAACGCGAACCGCTCCCGACGCTCGATGTTTCCGACTCCGAGACGGTTGAGGAGCTGCCCCTGCTGGCCGTCGACGCCGACGGCGGCGACGAATCTGCCGGCGTGGACCTCCCGCTGATCCAGCCGGAGGATGTGGAAGTTGCCCGCGACGTGCTCGAGGTCTTGCGTGCTCGCGTGGCGCAGACTCCGGATGACTATGACGCGTGGGAGAAGCTGGGCGAGGAGCTCCTGGAGCGCGGCGCCCGTGAGGAGGGCGTGGAGGCGCTGAACGGGGCGCACCGGGGGTTCGCGGATGTGAGCGATCTCGATTCCGCGTTACGGGTGATGCGGGCGCTGCTGCGCATGTCCCCGGATGACCTCCGTCTGCACCAGAAGCTGGTAGAGTATGCCTTCCGCAAGAACACGAAGGGCGACCTGATCCCAGCCTATCTGGGGATGGCCGCGTGTCTCGAGCGAACCGGCGACGAGACCAAGGCGAAGGCGGTCTATCAGCGCGTACTCGAGCTGGATCCCGGGAACGAAGCGGCCGAGGCGGCTCTGCGCAGCGCCGATCAGGCCGCCGCCAGTGCCGCGCAGGAGGTCAAGCGCGAGGAGTACGTGGATCTCAGCGCCCTCATCCTCGATGAGGAGGTCGAGCAGACCACGCGATTCGTCGTCGGTGAGGAAGAGCCCAGCGGGGACGAGGAGGCCGATTTCCAGCGCATGCTGAGCCAATTCAAGTCGAAAGTCAGTGAGCATGTCGATGCCGAGGACTACGCCGCGCATTACGACCTGGGTGTCGCGTTCAAGGAAATGGGCCTTCTCGATGAGGCGATCGCGGAGTTCCAACAGGCGCTGCGCGGAACGAGCGAGCCGCTCAAAACTTACGAGCTGCTGGGACAGTGCTTCCTCGAGAAGGGGATGGCGTCTGTGGCCGCCAAGACGCTGAGCCGCGCCCTGGCGCTGCCGGCCAGCCGCGAAGTCGAGAAGCTAGCGGTCTACTACTACCTCGGCCGCGCGCACGAGGAGATGGGAGATTCCGATCCGGCGCGCGAGTTCTACGAAAAGGTCCTGGGTCTCGACATTGGTTTTCGCGATGTTTCCGAGCGGCTGCGCGCACTGAGATGACTGCGAATCCGAGATCTCTCGCGTCGACCGCACCGGCTCCTCGCCTCTCACAGATCCAGCGGCCGATCCGTAAGGAGCTGGACCAGGTGGTCGCGGAGCTGCGACGGATCATCGTGGGCGACTTCCAGCTCATCGAGGAAGTCAACCAGTACCTGCTGCTCATGCGGGGCAAGCTGTTCCGCCCCACGCTCCTGGTCCTTTGCAACAAGGTGGGAGGTCGACCGCACGAGAGCGCGGTGACCCTGGCGGCGGTCGTCGAGCTGGTACATCTGGCCACGCTCGTGCACGATGACGCCGTGGACCACTCCGTCCTGCGGCGGGGAATGCCGACGATCAACTCGTTGTGGAGCCACCAGATCTCCGTCATCATGGGAGACTACCTGTACAGCCGGTCGGTGGCCGAGCTTGCCAAGATCGGGCACCTGGAAGTGATCCGTGTTCTGGCGGTCGCGGCCAACGAGATGAGCGTGGGTGAAATGCGACAGCTCACTTGCCACGATGCCCTCGAGTTCGAGGAAGGCGAGTATTATCGGCTGATCGCGGCCAAGACGGCGTCGCTCATGTCGGCGGCCTGTGAGATCGGCGGGTTGACGGGTGTGGAGGCCCACCGCGACCGGCTGGCCCGCTTCGGGCACAACCGGGGACTGGCGTTCCAGATCATCGACGACGTGCTGGACTACGCCGGATCGGAAGCCGTGACGGGCAAGCCGACCGGCCACGACCTGCGAGAACGCAAAGTGACGCTGCCGCTGGTGGGGGCGCTGCGTACCGCCACGGAGACGGAGTGGCGCGAGGTCCGTCACTTCTTTACCCTGGTAGACCCGGATGCGGCCAGCATCGAGCGTGTGGTCGAGATCGTGCGCGCGCGCGACGGCTTGCAGTACGCGCGGCAGAGTGCTCGGCATTTCGGGGATCGGGCGCTCGCCGCGCTCGAGGGTCTGGAAGAGGACAGCGCCGTGCGCGCGCTACGGCAGTCCGTGGAGTACGTGATCGAACGACGCCGGTGACGCTCGGCCACGACCCCCTGACAGGCCCCCGAAGGCAAAGTGGAACCGTGACGCGTGGCTAGAGGTATGTTATTGGACAGCGGACGGCATAACCTGACCCGCCTGATGTGGACGCTGGTCATCGGGCTGTTTCTAGGAGGGCTGTTCACCAAGCTCTCGGAGCTGTTCCTGCCCGAGAGTGCGGCGCGTGACTTCCTGGTTACCTCGGTGGCCGCGTCGCTGGGGCCGCTATCGATTGATCTGGTCGCGGTGGCCATCACGGTCGGGCCGCTGAACTTGACACTGAACGTGCTGACGCTTGCCGGGATCCTAGTCGTCGCGCTGGTCGCGCGCTCCTGGATCTAGCAGGGCACAGAAAGAAGGGAGTCGATCATGTTTCCGAGTCTCGGCCCGTGGGAGATCATGCTGGTGCTCTTCGTCGTGCTGCTCTTCTTCGGGGCCAAGCGTCT
>JACQVC010000508.1 GCA_016209995.1 Gemmatimonadota bacterium | reverse complement strand
GGATCTGCTTGAGCTCGCGCTGCATGAGGACTCTGAGTTTCTCATCGAGCGCGGCCAGCGGCTCGTCCAGGAGCAGCACGCGGGGGTGATTCACCAGCGCCCGTGCGAGCGCGACGCGCTGCTGCTGTCCGCCGGAGAGCTGGCGAGGATAGCGGTCCGACTGCTCGTCGAGCCGGACCAGCCGGAGAGTCTCGGCCACGCGCGCGTTCACGGTTTCGCCGGCAACTTTCTTGACCGTGAGACCGAAGGCGATGTTGTCGAATACGCTCATGTGCGGGAAGAGCGCGTACTGCTGGAAGACCATGTTCACGGGACGGCGCTCGGGCGGCAGCGGTAGAATGGAGTCGCCGTTCAGCTCGATCTCTCCGGACGTCGGGTCGTCGAAGCCGGCGATGAGACGCAGCAGCGTAGTTTTTCCGCACCCCGAAGGACCCAGGATGCAGAAGTACTCGCCCTGTCGGAACTCCACGTCGACCGCGTTCAGCGCCGCAACGGAACCGAACGACTTCGTGAGTGCGCGTACGCGCAGAAGGGGCGGCCCCTGCTCCGGCTGCATCGTGAGATCGGCCGGGCGCGGAATCAGGCGGCCCCGACGGAACAGCGCAATTTCATGGGCCAAAACGTGATCGGGGCCGCGCGGGCGGTCAAGGGGAGCGCGGGTCAGTCGTCAGCGGGTCAGCGGCTCAGAGACTCGAGACTCCGTCACTTGCCCATCGTTTCGAGAAGGCGGCTCAGGGCGCGGCCAGCCCCTTGTGGCAGTCTCACCATCCGACGATACTGCGGCCCGAGGAAGGCGGATGAGGGTTGTCCTATCGGCCTGCCGACGGACCCGCTGACCCGCTGACGACTGACCCGCTTAACGACACAGGAGGACCAACATGCCCGTTCGGACCGCGCAGGCGGAATGGCAGGGCACACTCAAGGAGGGGAAGGGGAAGATGGCGTTCGGAGGCGGAGCCTACGAGGGCGCCTACTCGTTCTCGTCCCGCTTCGAGGCAGGCAAGGGCACGAACCCCGAGGAGCTGATCGCCGCGTCGCACGCGGGCTGCTTCTCCATGGCGCTGTCGGCTCGTCTGGGAAACGCAGGGTTCGCGCCCAAGAGCGTAAAGACCACGGCGAAGGTCCATCTCGAGAAGGTGGGCGAGGGATTCGGCATCACGAAGATCGAGCTGGACACCGTGGCCGACGTCCCGGGCATCAAGGCGGACGCGTTCCAGGAGCACGCCGAGCAGGCGAAGAAGGGCTGCCCCGTCTCGCGCGCGCTCTCCGCGGTCGAGATCAAGCTGAACGCTCGGCTGGTGTCTTGAGGAGGGATGGCGGAGTTGGATAGGGAAGCTAACCACAGCGAGGAGGCAGGTCGTGGCTGATCAGGCGAAAGTCCGGCACTACAAATGGGAGGCCCTTCCGAGAGAGCGAGTCACGGACAAGCTCGAGCGGCGCATTATCAATGGCGATCGCATGATGCTCACGCACGTGTACCTCAAGAAGGGGTGCGTGGTCCCCATGCATCAGCACGAGAACGAGCAGCTCACGTACGTGCTCGAGGGCAGCCTCCGCTTCACCATCGGCGGAGACTCGCAGCGTGAGATCATGGTGCGCACGGGCGAGGTCTTGCACCTGCCCTCGAACGTGCCGCACGCCGCGGTCGCCGAGGAAGACACCCTGGACGTGGACATCTTCACGCCGCCTCGCCAGGACTGGCTCGACAAGACGGACGACTACCTGCGGCGCGGCTCATAGCTCACCGGCGGCATGGGAGAATCTTGACCCAAGTTCTCCGTGTGCTCCGCGGCTCCGCGTGAGCTGATGTAATTGGACGACACATCGCCATGCGGCGCCTCCTCCCGTGGAGCCTGGCCGGGCTGATCGTCGTGGTGGCCGTGCTTCTGGTCATCGCGTCGATCCGGCGGCCCGATCTGCCCACGTTCCCACCCACGCCGCCCGAGCCCGCCCACGCAGGTGCCGGGCTGATCGGTCCCAGGCTCTACACGGTGGACGCGTCGTCGACGGCTGCGTGGCGCTACTTCGATTTTTCTCGCGCCTCGCTGGTCGAATCACCGCAGCCGCACGAGTGGGACCTGGCCTTCCGGCGCCATCATATCATCGCGAACGGCGGCGAGGGCTTCGTCGGGAATGGCGGGATCCTGGACCTGGGCGAGATCCCCTTCGATTCGGTCGCCGTGGCTCCGGAATCCGGATACGTGCCGTCTCGGGCCGCGCGCGACACGATCAACCCGGCCGTCGCCCGCTGGTACGACTACAGCTTCATCACGCATCTGCTCACGCCGAAGCCCCGCGTCTACGCCGTGAGAACAGCGGACGGGCGCTACGCGAAGCTCGCGATCGTGAGCTATTACTGCCCCGGGGCGCTGCCCGCCTGCCTGACCTTCCGCTACGTCTACCAGGGGGATGGCTCACGAAAGCTGGCGCCCTAGCACCAGCGGGAGTGAGCAGGGTGGGCACTCGCTCAGCGGCTGCCTGGTCTGGACGCGCTTGCGTGCTTGTGGCCCAGGTGTTGGAGCAGAGGCGCGACGTCGTTCGTGGTGAGCCTCAGCACACCCAGTGCGATGAGCCGCTGGGCAGCATCGACGTCATCTACGGTCCAGACGC